>JAGQYH010000347.1 GCA_020436175.1 Bacteroidota bacterium | reverse complement strand
AAATTGGGCGTTTATAACAATCAGATATTTTTATCTTATAGAATACACATTACTGATATCTATACAGATAAAAAATTTGAAATTCAGCAGTTACTCACCAATTTACCGATAAAGGCAGATGAAATGGATGATTACTTTGTCGATAATTTTGGCGCTAAAATGACTAATTTCAGTAAAGGTTCTTAGCCGTTAAAATCAAACATGAAAAAAGGAAGATTAGAAGCATTCAGCGATGGTGTTCTAGCCATCATCATCACTATTATGGTCTTGGAGATCAAAGTGCCACACGGGGCAGCATTTGCGGACCTCAAACCTTTGATTCCGGTATTTTTAAGCTATGTACTCAGTTTTATCTATTTAGCCATTTATTGGAATAATCATCACCATTTAATGCATACGGTAACAAAAGTTTCTGCCGGTATATTGTGGGCCAATCTGCATTTATTGTTTTGGCTTTCGCTCGTTCCCTTTGTAACGGGTTGGATGGGTGAAAATCACTTCATGCCCAATACAATGGCGCTTTATGGTATCATTTTGTTAATGGCGGCTATTGCTTATTTCTTGTTGCAGTCCATAATTATCAATAACCATGGAAAAGACTCTCTGTTAGCCAAAGCCATTGGTCGGGATATTAAAGGTAAAATCTCTCCTGTACTTTATATTCTGGGTATTGCAACCAGTTGGATCAATCCATGGATATCAGGTGCTTTTTACATATTGGTTGCCTTAATATGGCTCATCCCGGATAAAAGGATTGAAACGGTCACAGGGGATGAATAGTCCAATAAAACAAAAAAGCCATTCCGAAACATCGAAATGGCTTTTTAAATTTTTATCTTTTATAGTCTAGTGAATGTTGATCTTACCGGTTTTCAGTACTTCGCCATTCATCTTTAATTGATACAAATAAATGCCGCTCTTTTTAAAATATTCTTTGTTCACTCTAAATTGATGATCTTGAATACTCTCCAACTGATAAACCTCTTCTCCTACCAAATTGTAGAAATAAAGACTTACTTCACTGTCTAATAAATTTAATGATTTGTCTAAGGTAATATTCGCTTCGTACACTACAGGATTAGGATAAATACTGATCGCAGACTCCGCAAATATATTGTCGCCGTCAGTGGCGAACACAGATATTTGCATTGCAAAAAGCAATGAAAGTAGTAATAATATGGGTGTATATGTTTTTCTCATGATATAGTAAATATAAGAACTAAAAGTTTAATAGTCTATATTTTTTTGAAATTTCACAATAAATCAAAATTATTAAACGTTACGCCGATTTTAAGATTTTTAGCATTACCTACAGTTGTTTGTTACTTTTCAAAATTGGCGGACTTTCATTTTATATATTCACATCAAAGAGCTAAAAACGTTCCCTGTTTAATAATAAATCGCCTAATAAAAATTCAAATATTAAGACCATAATTTAATGAAAGCAGTTATTCTTGCAGGCGGCAAAGGTACTCGTTTAGGGCATTTAACAACAGAGATTCCTAAGCCAATGGTGCCTATTTTGGGCAAACCAATTATTGAAAGGCAAATAGAATTGCTGTATGCTTATGGAATTACTGAAATAATACTGATCACCAACCATCTTTCCCAAATTCTTGAAGACTATCTAGGTGATGGCAGTCAATGGAATGTCCATATCTCCTATTTTGTTGAACCCTTTCCGATGGGCACCGTAGGAGGTATCAAAGCCATTGAAAAGCAATTGAAGAATGATTTTTTGGTACTTTACGGCGATGTAATGTTGGATATGGACTTCCATAGGTTGATCGACTTTCATCATCGACATATAAGTGACGCCACGATAGTGATCCATCCAAATGATCATCCTTATGACAGCGACTTGGTAGAAGTAGATAAGAATGATAAAGTAATCGCCTTCCATTCAAAACCGCATCCCGAAAACTTTTTTTATACCAATTTGGTCAATGCCGGAGTTTGCCTGTTTTCACCGATTATTTTTGACCACTTGGAAACCGACAAAAAAGCTGACTTTGGAAAGGATATTTTCCCTGTGATCTATAAAAAGATCAATATGTTCGGTTATAACACGCCGGAATATATAAAGGATATGGGCACATTGGATCGCTTGGAAAAAGTATCTAAAGATCTGGAAAGTGGCAAGATTGGTCGATTTAATCTCCAACATCAGCGGAGTGCTATTTTTTTGGATAGAGATGGTGTGATCAACGAGAAAAGAGGATATGTGACTACACCTGAGCAACTTCAGCTTTTTGATTTTGTGACTGCGTCAGTAAAAAAGATTAACCAATCAGAATACTTAGCCATCGTTTCCACCAACCAACCGATAATTGCTCGTGGAATGGTTACTGAATCAGCATTGCGAACTATTCTCAACAAAATGGAAACGGTGCTGGGCAATGACAGAGCAAAATTGGATGGAATTTATTATTGTCCGCATCACCCCGACAGTGGTTTTGAAGGTGAAGTAAAAGAATTGAAGATTGATTGTGAATGCCGCAAACCAA
>JAGQYH010000346.1 GCA_020436175.1 Bacteroidota bacterium | reverse complement strand
GTTGATCAATAATGGTTTCAATCCATTCGACTTCCGCCCATCTGATTTTATAAACGACCATAACAGTACCATTGCGCCACTTCAATTGTTGTTTGACAAAATGAATTCACCGAATTACTTCTCGGTTTATCCTCCCGTTAATCAGTATATTTTTAGTCTAGCCACCTTTTTATTTCCCAACAGTATTGCCGGAGCAGTATTGATCATCAAATTATTCCTGTTTGGGTTTGAATTGCTCTCGATTTTTTCCCTCTATAAAGTTACGCAACAACTTCATTGGAATAAAAATGCAGTGCTGTGGTATGCGCTCAATCCATTAGTCATCATAGAATTTTGTGGCAACCTACATTTTGAAGGCATCATGATCGGATTTTTATTGTTTTCCATTTACCTGCTGACCATAAATCGACATTTACTTTCTGCTTTTATATTCAGCGGAGCCATCCTCACCAAATTGCATCCTTTAATGTTGCTCCCTTTTTTTCTCAAATATTTGAGCGGAAAACGAGGGTTTAATTTTGTATTCATTGTCGGGATAAGCTGTGTGTTGGCCTCGGCTCCGTTAATGCTCCCTTTTCATTCATCACTATCCCGACTGAACAATATCGGCAACAGCCTTGAGTTATACTACCAGACATTTGAATTTAATGGCGGATTGTACTATTTATTGAGAGCCGTCGGTTATCACATTTATGGGTACAACGCTATTCAATTGATCGGAAAAATATTGTTATTGTTAAACCTACTAGTCTTATTCATCTTGTTTATCAAACAAAAAAGAACCATAAAATCCTTGATATTATCCATAGCTCTGGCTTACTTTATATATAATTTACTGGCCACCACGGTCCACCCTTGGTATATTTTATCTATTTTACCTTTTGCTTTATTGGTTAACTTTAAAACCCCAATTGTATGGACGGCAGTGGTGATCTTATCTTACTTTGCTTACAGCACAATAGATTGGCATGAAAATTTCTATTTCATAATCCTAGAATATACCCTCATCTTTGCAGTACTTTTATATGAACTCCAAACCACTAAATTCCTTCATGAAGCTGAGTAAGTTTTTCACTTTAGCATTGACTTTATTGTTTTTGTTTAATAACAGCAATGCTCAGAGCGACAGTACCGATTTGAAAATGCAATTGATCAGCGAAGGTCAACGAATTACCACGCTATTGGAATGGGACTCTTCTTTTGTCACTACATTAGACCAATCTGCTAATCAATTGAAATCGCTAGGACAAGATTCTCTATCCGAACTAGTTTTGAGCAGATTGTTGTCGCATTATCAAAGCATTGAAAGAAACAATAAAAGTAGGGTTAAATCTGATTTTGAAGAAGTAATACTGCAATGGATGTCGCCCATCATAGGTTTTTTAAACGATCCGAAAAATGGCACGGAAAAGATCATCAAAGGATTGCCGGACACCTATTATCCTGTAAAAGTATTGGCCCCTGAATTATTAACAGACAGTGCCTTAACCATTGCTGCTAATCTTTACCCGAAAGAAATTCTATACAATGTAAGATTTATGACGCAAGCAGATGCCTTGTTTGAAGTTGAACTGGCGGCCATCAATGCTCCTTATGAATCAAAGCAATACTTACATTACTCCAATAATGTCAATTCGCTTTTGAAAACATCCCAAAGCGATAAGATTAAAAAGTTGTTTGAAATTTATGGCGTCTATGGTTTTAACAGCAAAAGTTTTTATCTGTTCGACAAGATTTACACCGGGAGGCTGACCATCAAAGAGGCGCATCAGATCACTTTAGACAGAGAATTATTTTACAATGCGCTAGTAGATATTTTCATCAATGGCGAGGACGGCAAGCAATCGGTCACGGAAAAATTGAGTGAGTTATCAGATAAATATGTTCGAAAATTATCTTATCAACGTTATCTATCTTCCTCCTCATTGGCCATGGATGCATTTGAAGTTTTGACAGATGATGCCAAAGTATATTTCCTGTTCAACAGTCAGAATTTATTAAAGAAACAAGACCTCAAGAATCTAGCAAAATTATACCTCAGAGAAGAAATGCCTGAAATTGAAGCAGATATAATGGATTGGATGCCGACCGATTTGATCTATCAAATGGAACAACGATTGAAGGAAGAAAAACTATTGCCAACCTTCGATCCATTGATCAGTAATGCGCTTTGGGCTCAATTAAACGTTCGGCCTCAAGAAACGATTGAATTGATCGCCGAGCCCATATCCGTTGCCATGGAAGCCATTCCTGCCGAACCTGAATTTGTTTTTCATCCTTATTCCATCAGTCTGAGTTATGATGATAAAGAATTCATCAAGTTTAAAAACAACCCGTATGAGTCTTTAAAAGACCTCTCTCAAGTGACGGGTAAATTGCAGGCGAAAAAGATTTTGACCTCTTTGGCTAAAGATCATCCGGTGGAAGTGATGGCGCAACTGGATAAATTTATCAGTCAGCCCTACGCTAATGAGATCTGCATGACAGTCGCTAAAAGTGCACCATTAACCGTTA
>JAGQYH010000345.1 GCA_020436175.1 Bacteroidota bacterium | reverse complement strand
TTCCTGACTAAATACATTGGTATTCAACAACAAAAGCAAGGCAGCTAAAAAGTATAAATTTCTCATGAGGCAACTTTAATCTTTGAATTTAGAAATATTATTGAAAGCATTTCAGTAATTGATGTGGGTAAGTTGTTTTCGCATTAAAATTTATGAATTATTGGTTTAGAATATTTATCTTAATATCTTTCGACCTATAAGGAGAAGTCGCAAAGAAAACCCCTACATGCTAAGATTTTTTTCAGCTACAATCTTAACTAGTTTATTGTGCTTTACGAATGTATATGCACAAATTCAACTGAAACTGGTCGATCCGGACTCAGTGGTAATTCCCTATGCCAACACTCAATTGATCCCCAGCACGGGAGAAGATATATTTTTAGGAGCGGCCAGTGATACCAATGGTATGGTCTTGTATCATAATATCAATACCGGAAGCTATTTTATGGTGGTCAGATATTTGGGTTTCAATACGGATACTATCGCCAATATTGTGGTGAATGCCAGAAACGAGGCAATTGATTTAGGTTATTTGATCTTGCAACCTACTTCTTTAATGTTAGAGGAATTTGGTGTGAAAGGGCAACGACCAACGGTTATTTATGAAAGCAACGGCGATTTTAGTTTTAATCCGGAAAGCACTACGATGGGCAGTAATGAAGATGCCACAAAGCTGTTGGAAACCGTTCCCGGTGTTAGCTATAATTCCGCAAAAGGTTATCAGATCAATGGCAATCCGAACATTAAAATTTTGATTGACGGCAGAGATTTAGGCGGAGATAAGTCCACGGTAGAAAGTTATTTAGAATCCATTCCTTCAGAATATATACAGGAGATTAAGGTGATCAAATCGGCCACCACGAAGTATGATGCCAGTGCCAGTGGTGGTGTGATCAACATTATATTGAAGAAAAGCAGTTATGCCGGTATCAACGGATTTATCTATAATCGTTATCGGCAAGGCCAACTGGGCTCCTACAAAGGGCGATTTAATTTGAATTGGAAGGTCAAGAAGTTTTCCGGTAGTGTTTTCTATGAGTATCATACTTTTCAAGGATTCCACGATGCTGAAGTTACGCGTACGGTTGCTTTGGCGATTGATCATAAGTTGCACTATAATGAGTTGTTGTATGAATCCTGGAAACAGATCACTCATTTGCCAAGAATGGCTTTCAATTATGATATCAACTCTAATAATAGAATAGGACTAATGGTGGAGTTTCAGCGGCAAACTACCACACAACCGATCAACGGGCAGATATTCCCAAGTGAGGACAATGCCGATCCGGATTCTATCATCCATAACAGTTCCTACATTAAAGATGCCGATTTATGGCCGGCAGTTAATTTTAATTATGGCGTTGATGTTAAAGGCAATGGCAATAAATTGGATTTTACCTACGATTTCTTTTACAAGATCGATAATAGAGCCAATGATTTTGTATATGAAGTGTACAATCCCGGCATGACGCAGCTTTTGAATATTATTGAGTTTTCAAGAGATAATGATTACAAACAACCGGTGCATACGGCCTCTATCGATTTTTCAAAAGGCTTTAATCGCGATATTAAAATTGATATTGGCACCAAAGTTACCGTCATCGAAAAGAAAAGTGACAGTGTTTACAAGTTAAAAGTAGGAGATGAGGAAGTGATCCAACCCAACTTGTCGCGCTCATTTGATTATATGGAAAAGACATTTGCCGGATATGCGAATTGGAGCAAGCAATTCAACGGGTGGAATTTAACGTTGGGATTAAGAATTGAAAACACCATTATCGATCAACAATACCTGTCGGAATCAACCAGTCTTGAAACGAAATATTTAGACTTTTTCCCATCCATCAATATGTATAAACAGTTGAATGATAAGGTAGATTTTAGAGTGGGATATACCAGAGGCTTAACACGTCCTTCGTTTTTGGAATTAAATCCGGTTAGGGTTGAGTTAGGCCCTTTTTTGGCAGCGTCCGGCAATCCCAATTTAAGGCCTCAGATAGACAATTTGGTAGGCATGGAGTTCACCTTTAACAACCGTTATTCTTTGTATTTCAATTACAATGCTACTAATTACAGTGTCAATTCCATTTTCAAGGAGGAAGAGAATGGTGTGTTTAATATTACGTATGCCAATTTTGATAGGAGTCATTTTTTTGTAGCCGGCGGGAATGCCAGTACAAAGATCAACGAATGGTGGATGCTTAATACAGAAGTCAATTTCTATTTTGACAAGTACAATATTGAGATTGATGATGAAGAAGTATCTACCAATGGAGCAGCCGTGGCATTCGCTGTCAATAGTCAGTTTATCTTGCCTAAAAATTTCTTTATCGACTTGAATGGTAATTTTGAGAGTTCAAGATTTTATGCCATTGAAAGATTCAAGAGAAACGGCAGCATGGATGCTTCTATCACCAAAAATATGTTTGACGATAGGTTTACCATAAAATTGCAAGTGTTGGATATCTTCAGAACCAAACAACTGGATATTGAACAGAATTATCTGGACTTGAACTCTACCTATTTTGAAACCGGTGATTCCAGAC
>JAGQYH010000344.1 GCA_020436175.1 Bacteroidota bacterium | reverse complement strand
TGACATAATTACTTTTGGTATAATACCAGGTATGAATAACGGCATCATCTTTAAAATTGAAAAGTTTCATTTCCCACTGATCAGTCGCATTATTCCAAAATGAATTCAATCCAAAAAGATCATAGGTCAGATGATTCACGGGAACAAAATTTTCATCAGCCGGCAAATAGGATTCCGGAATATTGGTTACTTCCGGACTGGATAAAATTTTCTGAACATGCTGAGGGAAAGCGGCAAATTTTAGTAAAGGTTGTTTAATAGGGTTAAGCTTGGTACCACCCGTTGATACGTGATAAACCATCCAACTGTAAATACAAAGAATGGATATCAAAGTAACGGCATAAGCTATGTATTTGGCGATCTTCATTTAAACAAACAAACTATCTTTTTTTCTAAAAGCTGTGATAAAAGTCTATCATTTGATCTCATATCGGTTGCTTTTCGTAAATGCGCATCCAATTCGGCAAATGAATTGAATTAAAATCTGCTGTCGGCATTACCTTTCTCAAAACCACATCCATACTGTCAACAATAAAATATCTGCCTGTATTGTTCTCCTCCATAAATATTTTACCCGAAGTTAGCATTTCTGTTTGCCCTTCTAAGTAAGACTTAATCTGCTCTTGTTCAAATACTTCACTTATCACGGAACGATAAGATTCATCCTCAAAATTATAAATCAAGATTTCTGAATGATTGATGGAATCAATGGATCCATGAGGCGTGATACATCCAAAACCCTGAGCAAAAATGTAATTGTTATTCAGGATGGAGATTTCATGATCAGATATGATATCTACATCATGCTGACTAATGAAAGGTCCGTTTAAAATCTTGATCACCTTATTGTTTGAAGGTCGGTACAATATTACCATAGATCTGTCCCGAACACTTAAAAACAAATCGTCTTTTTCCCAAAATTTTGTGGTGGTCAGTGCCGGTTGGATATCATTTAAATGAATGGGATCCCACAACTCAAATCCATACAACAAACCTTTGAGACCATTTTCAATGAGTATTTCGCCAATGCCCTTTTTCCAAAGAATCTCTCCAGAGTTACCATCCACTTTGGTAATATAATCTTCTCGGTAAGCAATTAGTCTGCCATCAATATTCTTCACCAGTCCGCCCGGATGACAGTCTGAATTTACCGGAACAATATCACTGGCACAAACATAAATATTGCTATCTGCGTCAAAATTGATGCTATGATGGAATTTCAATGATCGATTCCTCCAAACCACATTAGATTGAGCATCTAACCGCAGCAAGTTGGGTGTTTGTTCCGCTTTAATAATTAGGTTCTTATCGCCTATTATAGCCGAATGCATCAATCTGGCATTGGCAAATTGGTAGTGTTCATCTTGATAATCCGATTTTCGATATTGCCAACTGTATATGGTTTTATCATCCTTAAGATTGATTAAATGAACTTCCCACTGTTTCATTTGATTGTTCCAAAATGAAGTCAGGCCAAAAACATCATCTTTTAATTGATTGATGGTTTGAAAAGTGGCGTCTTTAGGCAAGTAAGCTTCCGGCGAATTATTCACTTCAGGACTTTTCATAACATTTTCGATGGTTTCCGGAAACTTGGCAAATTGTAACAATGACCGACTAAAACGTCCTAATATATTCCCTCCTGAAGTAGCATCGTAAACAAAAAAACTATAGATACATAGCATTGACAAAGCCACGACAACATAGGTAAATATCTTTACTGCCTTCATGGTTGGGAGTTATTTAATGCTTTGCTTTAGCTGCAGGTAATATTTGCTGTCTTTTCGGATGGCACAACCAAAAGCGTAAACATTAGAGATGTATTCATACTCTTGCTGAAAGTAATCCCCGCTTCTGATATTGTAATGAAGTACGGTCAAATCTTGGTGGGGCATCCAGATAAAATCCGGTTGAGTATCTTTTAGTATTTTTTCGGAATAACCGTTTTTAGCAATCTCCAAATTGTGTAATCCCGATAGATCAACAATAACCTTATCGGGATTATCTCCCGAAATAAACCCATGTTCCGTTGCCGCAAACACAAAATCATTCGGGAATTGTTTTAGAAGATCATTGATGCGTTTTATACTGACTTCTCTATTGTATTTCCGTTGATTTAGATCTTGTATAGCAATAGCATGCTTATTGCCAGCTTTAATCGCGTAGGCTTCATACTTGTTGATGAATCGATATTTTGAAAAAACGGTAAAAAACAAAAAGAAGACGAGCAAGCAGGTTTTGGCAACTATATGATTGTATTGCCATCCATTGAAATCACCATTTTTTAAGTCAACAATTGCCTTATCGAGCAACAAAACAGCCGGAATAATGATGTAGGGAATAAACGGGAAATAAAGTCTGGCATCGAATCCCATGATCTGATCAAACGTCAGAAAGTAAGCGAACGTAAGCAGCATAGGCAACAAAAACGCCAGCAACCAAGTCAGTTGCTTCCTTCTGATAAAGACAAAAATGAGCAAGATGTAAGGCATGGTATAAGCTACAATTTGTGTCATATACCGAACCGGATTCCAAAAATATTTGGCTGTATAGCCTTCT
>JAGQYH010000343.1 GCA_020436175.1 Bacteroidota bacterium | reverse complement strand
TCTTCTTGATAGCCATTGGCTTCATCCAAAAGGTAGCTTTTTCCCAATTCAAAAAATCGACAATCTGAATTTCTATGATTTATATTGTGCTTTACCGGTTCCAAACCACTGTAAATCATATTTTTACGCATTACCGTTAATTCTGCATTCAAGTTGTTCATGAGTTTTACGGTAGATTCATTTTCATAATATTTATCTTTTGAAATAGAATTGACCATTATCTCATAAAAACCATTTCCGACTAAATAGCCGGCCAGTTTATCATATAATTGATCCGTTGATAATTCGGCAGCCACATTAATGCTGGCATTCAACTTTTGAGGTATCGGAATATTGTTAAAGCCATAAATGCGCATGATCTCTTCTATCAGGTCAGCCTCTCTTTGCACATCTACTCGATAAGGCGGCACATGCACTTTCACATCTGTTTCAGAGCTTTCTATTATGGATATATCCAACTCATCAAAGATCTTTTTGACATCCTCTTCTCCGATCTCAATACCGGCTAACTTATTCAATCGGGCAAAGTTTAACTGCACCTCAAAAGCTTCAAATTTCCTTGAGGAAATATCAAACAGTTCGGAAGCAATCTGTCCACCGGCAATATCGATTATCATCAAAGCTGCTCGTTTTAAAGCTTCGACTGTGATATGCGGATCAATGCCTTTTTCAAAATGGATGGCCGCATCTGTTCTGAGGCCATGCCGGGTAGAAGTTCTTCTGATTGATTTTGGATCGAAATAGGCACTTTCCAAAAAAATGGATTTTGTGCTTGATTTTACGCCACTATGAAGCCCTCCGAAAACACCAGCTATACACATGCCTCCACTTTGGTTACAGATCATTAAATCATCTGACGACAATGATCGCTCTACTTCATCTAAGGTGGTAAATTTTGTATTGTCGCCTAATTTCTTGACAATCACTTCATCGCCCACTTGTGCCATATCAAACGCATGCAGTGGTTGGCCATACTCATGCATGATGAAGTTGGTAATATCCACAATATTGTTAATCGGTCGTTGACCAATGGCTTTTAATCTGGTTTGCAGCCATGCCGGTGATTCTTCCACTTTTATATGCTCAATAACCACTCCGGCATATCTGGGACAAGCTTCCTTATCTTCAATGGTTACTTTTAGTTTGTTTGAAGTGGCCGATTGAAAAGTGGATGTATCCGGCAAATTCAGTTTTAAATCAGATTGATCTCTAAAATTAAGCGCCGCTTTTAGGTCTCTGGCTACTCCGATATGATGAAAAGCATCTGATCTGTTAGGCGTCAAACCGATTTCAAAAATGACATCGCGCTCCACATTAAAAATCTCGTTTAAAGGTTGACCGATTTTAGCAGCGTTATCTAAAACCATGATACCGTCGTGATCATCGCCCATACCCAATTCATCTTCTGCACAGATCATTCCGGCGGATTCCACTCCCCTTAGCTTTGCTTTGTTGATCACAAGGCTTTCATCATTCTTACCATACAATGTAGTGCCCACCACTGCTACAGGTACTTTCTGCCCTACAGCAACATTAGGTGCACCGCATACAATTTGAAGATTTTCAGCTCCACCAACATTTACGCTGGTTACTTTTAATTTATCTGCATCCGGATGAGGTTCAGCTTGCTCTACCAATCCCACTACAATTCCCTTTAAGCTGCCTTTTATACTTTCGTACTGTTCAATTCCTTCTACTTCTAATCCAATATCGGTCAAGAGATCAGCTAGTGCTTTTTCCGGTAGATCTACATTTATATACTCTTTTAACCAATTATATGAAATTTTCATCTGCTAATAACTTTCTGTTTTCAATCAGCGAATTTAAAAAGTTAATCAAAAACGAAGGTCGATTTAATAGACCTTAATACAATATTATTTTAATGATTCCATTCAATCAAAATTTTCTTTGAGTAGTTAATAAGGTTAAATCGAAACTAAATTGCACATCCTTGAAATAATGAATCGACGCATCTAATTTTAGTTAACACTTAATACAAAAGAGCTTAACCATTAATTCACTTCATTATATAACACACTGATTACAAAAAACTTTACAGATTATTTTATAATTAAATGCATTATTTTTTATTTTCTTTAAAGGCATTTCTCGCGTAAGAATCTAACAATTTATGGCTGCTATCGATGGCTTGTTCTTGATCACTGAACAAATCAAAATACTTCGACACCTTTTATTAAATTAATAAACACAATCATTACTACTTCTTAACACCCTGTTATTTCAGATTCTAATTACTTAATAACCAGCCACATAAGCAGCAAACAACATAAATATTTCACGTTATACACCATTCTTACATTTAGGTTTAGTAATTCTTTAAATCCTTAACAAGCACATAGGCAATTTTTTTATTACTTTTATGATACGAAAAAATGCTTTATGAGAAAATTTTACCTATCGATCATAACCCTCCTATGTCTTGTTGTTACCTCAAATATTGCTTTAGGGCAGGTTTACCTTCATGACTTTGGAACAACTACAATTTCAGCACACCCATATACCGTAGCACCATCTACTTTTGCTACAAACTTATCTAGTTCATCTT
>JAGQYH010000342.1 GCA_020436175.1 Bacteroidota bacterium | reverse complement strand
ATGTGACGCAACTCACCTTAATCGCACTAAAATCCTTTATTTACAGGATATTCATATAACACGTTTATGTGACTAAAAGTAACTAACACAACTTCACTTCATGCCAAAAAATATTGAATTTAGAAATAGGTACGTAAGTGTCGCTTAGAACCGTTACTCTCCATCAAAACATTATTAAACATTAACCTACAAACCTTCCCAACATTAAATAAACACCATCTTACGATCAAATACTTCAAATATTATTTTAGAAATAAGTGAACATCGACAGCAACCACACCATATCTTCAAATAAATTTCAAATTTTAACATCTATTGTAAACTCCTTGCATCTTAACTGCGTTATGTTTATTATTAGATAACGTATGAATGGTGGAAAACTTGATAACAATACTTTTTTGTCATGATTTTCCTATTTATATTTAATTAAATGAGTAAGTCTGTCATGTCCAATCAATATGGCAAGCATTTTGAACACTATAAATTATGGATGCAAAATTTTCACAAAAAGTAAAAGAGGTGATCTCCTACAGTCGAGAGGAAGCACTTCGGTTGAATCATAGCAATATTGGTATAGAGCACTTGCTATTGGGACTCATTAGAGAAGGTGACGGCTTAGCTATTAAAGTATTGAAATCATTGGATGTTGACATCATTCTGCTGCGCAAGAAGATCGAGGACGGCATCAAAGATAATTTCAGTATGATGCCTTCCAATGCCGACACATTGCCTTTGACCAAACAAGCGGAAAAGGTAATGAGAATCACGGTTTTGGAAGCTAAACATCTAAAAAATGATACCGTCAGCACAGAACATCTGATGTTGGCTATCTTGAAGAATAAAGACAATATCGGCACTCAATTGCTCAATAAAATGGAGATCGATTACGATATTTTCAAAGCGGAATTAGATTACGTGAAGCAAGATATCAGCAGTGAATTTCCTAATGAGCCGAGCGATCCATCCGAGTTTGAAGACGATGATCAAAAAGCCAAGACGTACGCCAAGAAAGGCAACAAATCTAAAACGCCGGTATTAGACAATTTTGGCAGAGACATTACCAATTTGGCAGAAGAAGGTAAATTAGACCCTATTGTTGGCAGAGAAGTAGAAATTGAGCGAGTCAGTCAAATTTTAAGTAGAAGAAAGAAAAACAATCCGATTTTGATCGGTGAGCCGGGTGTGGGTAAAACCGCCATTGTAGAAGGCTTGGCATTGCGCATCATTCAAAGAAGAGTGTCAAGGGTATTGTTCGGCAAAAGAATTGTGATGCTCGACTTGGCTGCATTGGTGGCCGGTACGAAATATAGAGGTCAGTTCGAAGAGCGAATGAAAGCCATCATGAACGAATTGGAGAAAAACAGAGATGTTATCTTGTTCATCGATGAGATCCATACCATTGTGGGTGCCGGTGGTGCTACAGGTTCATTGGATGCTTCCAACATCTTCAAGCCGGCTTTGGCCAGAGGAGAGTTACAATGCATTGGTGCTTCCACTTTGGATGAATATCGTCAGTATATTGAAAAAGACGGTGCTTTGGAAAGAAGATTCCAAAAGGTATTGGTTGATCCGCCAAGTGCTGAAGAAACGGTGGCTATCCTGACCAATATCAAGGAAAAATACGAAGATTACCACAATGTTGAATATACCGATGAGGCGATACAAGCTTGTGTGGATTTGAGTACAAGATACATTACCGACCGATTTTTACCGGACAAAGCCATTGATGTGATGGATGAAGTGGGTGCTCGCGTGCATTTGAAAAATATTCATGTACCGGAAGAGATCACCAAGAAAGAAGCGGAGATTGAAGAGGTAAAAGAGGAAAAGAACAAAGTGGTGAAGAGCCAGAAATATGAGGATGCGGCTAAGTTGAGAGATAAGGAAAAGCAACTGAATGTTGAGCTGGAAAACATCAAAAAGGAATGGGAAGAAAGTGTTAAATCGGAGCGTTATCCGGTAGATGAAGATGCTATTGCAGAAGTAGTAGCCATGATGACAGGCATTCCAACCAAACGTGTTGCCCAAAAAGAAAGCAAGCGATTGGTACATATGGCAGATGACTTAAAAGAGTCGATCATCGGACAAGATGATGCCGTGAGCAAGATTACCAAAGCCATTCAAAGAAACAGAGTGGGCTTAAAGGATCCGAAAAAACCGATCGGAACATTCATTTTCTTAGGTCCAACCGGTGTAGGTAAAACAGAATTAGCTAAAGCGTTGAGCCGCTATATGTTCGATACCGAAGATGCTTTGGTAAGAATTGACATGAGTGAATACATGGAAAAATTCTCCATCAGCAGATTGATCGGAGCACCTCCGGGATACGTTGGATATGAAGAAGGTGGCCAGTTGACGGAAAAAGTTAGAAGAAAGCCTTATTCTGTTATTTTGCTGGATGAGATCGAAAAAGCGCATCCCGATGTGTACAACATTTTATTACAAGTGTTGGATGATGGTCAGTTAACCGATGGTTTAGGCAGAAAGATCGATTTTAAGAATACCATTATCATCATGACTAGTAACATTGGTGTTCGTCAGTTAAAAGATTTTGGTGCCGGCGTGGGA
>JAGQYH010000341.1:1042-2573 GCA_020436175.1 Bacteroidota bacterium | reverse complement strand
CAAAAAGTTTAAAATTCGTGGTCGGAGACATAGAATAAGGTTATTGTTGAATTACTTAGGTAAATTAGTCTGTTGTAACCATCAATAATGTCAACCGGCCTGAAAAAGAAAAATATAAGAACTGAAAGAATTATTTGGGGCATCGCCCTATTCCTATGGAGTATGTTGACCTTAGGGATGATGGTTGACTACAATCAAAATGGCAAAATTCCGGCTGATTGTGCGACCTATTTTGATGCTTTGGAGCGATACGACAACCAACATTCTCCATATAACACAATAGAAGCCAGTCAATCACAATGGATGAGTATTCACCATTTAGAGGAGCAAGTACTTTCGGGATCCATTGATGAATTTCCCAAAGAAAAGATCTCCGGACCGTTTCTCTATCCGCCTACACTGTTGCAACTTATGCAATTTTTGCACCTAACGCCTATTGGTTTTTTGACTGGGCTGCTGATTAGTCTTGTTTTATTCAGTTGGCTTTGGATAAGACTCAATAAACTTTCTGTATGGTGGCTGCTTTTCTTTCTTTTTTCCTGGGATATATTGGCTTCTTTTACCTTGGGCAATATTGAAATCATCCTATTGACGGGTGCTTTAATTAGTGCCTATAGTATCTATACCAAACGAGCAGTGTGGGTGGCACCACTGATTGCTTTCATTGGATTAGTCAAACCCTTTTACGTGCTTTTTTTCGTTGCTTTCGGTTTATTGTTGTTGGCGAACAATGGTAAAGATCGAACCAAAAATGGACGTTCCACGATCCTATGTGTAGGCGTTAGTCTTCTATTTCTTTTTATTGGCTGGCTACTTTGGCCGGATTGGATTCGACCGGATGTCATTGATTTTTTAAGCAATGGCACGGCTCATTCTTGGTACATTCTTCCATTAGCTGATCAAACACCAATGAGCATTTGGAATCGTACTTTTATGCAGGGATTAGTAAGTGTAGGCATTTCAGCTTCCATAGCTCAAATTTGCTCCTTGATAGCTTGGTGTATCCTATCATTAATATCTATTCGTTTAGTTTGGAACAAGCATTTGCCCTTTTCAATACTGTTTGCCTTTAGTTTGCTGTTGTTTTACTGGTTTCGTCCGGTAGGTTGGAGCTTAATCTTTTTAGATGTAATTGTTTTATCTGCCATTTGGCCTTATACTAATGTTTTACAAAAAAGAGGATTGTTGAGTGTTGGTATATTGTTGGCTCTCACCCATTGGTTGGCTTTGATCAAAACCGGCGAATTAGAATGGCTCCGTTTGGTGACCCTCCAAAGTGCAACATTCCCTTGGGAGACTTGGTTCGTATTCCCTGCGGCCTTTCTACTACTATTTTGGATTACATATCAACAAGCTATGAAGCGATTAACTGACATTTCAAATTCTAAATAAAAAAAGCAATGAGCATTTACACTCATTGCTTTTTACTTTTTTTGAATCATTTGACTCTCTAGTGACCTCGAAGGGATTCGAACCCCTAACCTCCTGGGCCGTAACCAGGTACTCTATCCAGTTAAGCTACGAGGCCAAC
>JAGQYH010000341.1:0-1033 GCA_020436175.1 Bacteroidota bacterium | reverse complement strand
TAACAACTGTCCATACTTTTGATTTAGTTCATCAGCAGATATTGTGCCTGCATTACCCATTAGTTTTGAAAACAAACCCATACTCTAATTTTACTTGAAAATAAATAAAAAAATAACAAAGACCACTATTGAACAATAATACTTATTGAAATTATTCAATCTAATTATTGAACTATATTCAGAATACAAAAACAGATTACTGGCTAATGGCTGAAAACTTGATTCTAATGAAAAAGGACAAAACTAAATTTTGTCCTTTTATTCCAATTTTAAAAAATGTGACCTCGAAGGGATTCGAACCCCTAACCTCCTGGGCCGTAACCAGGTACTCTATCCAGTTAAGCTACGAGGCCAACACTGTTCAAAGTTTCAAATGAAGACATGAAAACTTTGGGCTACAAAACTACAAACTCTTCTTTGAAACTGAAACAGTATTATCTATTGATCCGTATCGCTATCGTCTTCCGTACCGATACTATCCCTCATTTTGGTGTCGGCTTGGATATTCTTAAATTTATAATAATCCATAATACCCAAATTTCCTGTTCTAAAGGCTTCTGCCATAGCTTTGGGAACTTCTGCCTCAGCATCAATTACTCGTGCTCTGGCTTCTTGCGCTTTGGCTTTCATTTCTTGTTCTAGTGCCACCGCCATAGCTCTTCTTTGTTCCGCTTTGGCTTGTGCAATATTTTTATCGGCATTAGCTTGATCTACCTGTAACTCTGCACCAATATTCTTTCCGATATCAATATCGGCAATATCAATGGATAAAATCTCAAACGCAGTTCCGGAATCCAAACCTTTGGCCAACACTGTTCTGGAAATACTATCCGGATTTTCCAATACCTCAGTATGACGTTCTGCACTACCAATGGAAGTTACAATTCCTTCTCCCACTCTCGCTAAAATGGTTTCTTCCGTGGCACCACCCACCAATTGTGAAAGGTTGGTTCTAACCGTAACTTTTGCTTTCGCGATCAACTGAATACCATCTTTGGCCACTGCAGTTACCGGAGGCGATTCAAATACTTTT
>JAGQYH010000340.1 GCA_020436175.1 Bacteroidota bacterium | reverse complement strand
ATTGGTTCAGCAGCCTTAACGGCTTTAGCATTGTTTGCTGCTTTTATGACCACTGCCGGTATTACCACTATTGATATTGCCAATCCAAAAGTAATGGCAGGTCTTTTAATTGGTGGTATGTTGCCGTTCTTGTTTTCAGCCTTATCGATGAATGCAGTAGGTAGAGCAGCCATGGATATGATCGAAGAAGTGAGAAGACAGTTTAAAACCATTCCTGAGTTAACAGCTGCATTGGCTGTAATGAACAAAAACGAAGGAAAGGATCATAAAGAATGGTCTCAAGAAGATCAAGCTACTTTTGATGCTGCAGATGGTAAAGCAGAATATGATAAGTGTGTAGAAATCTCTACTAAGGCTTCCATCAGAGAAATGGTATTACCGGGCTTGATTGCAGTATTGACGCCTGTAGTATTTGGTTTTGCCGGTGGTGCAGAAATGTTAGGAGGCGTGTTAGCCGGTGTAACAGTTTGTGGTGTTTTAATGGCTATCTTCCAATCCAATGCCGGTGGTGCTTGGGATAATGCAAAGAAAATGTTTGAGGAAGGTGTTGAGATCAAAGGTAACATGTATTACAAAGGTTCAGATGCTCACAAAGCAACTGTAGTGGGAGATACCGTAGGAGATCCATTTAAAGATACTTCAGGACCTTCTTTGAATATCTTATTGAAATTGATGTCGGTAGTAGCATTGGTAATTGCACCTTTGTTATAAGAGATATACTTCAATGTCTTTTAAGGCATTGATCATATTAAGGCATTGATCATAGAAATGTAATTGAAAGGCTGATCGGAAGATCAGCCTTTTTTGTTTGTTTGCTTTCGCTCGGCTCTAGCCGAGCGAAAAATATTGAATCGCTTTTAGCGATGTCGTTTAAAGCTCTGATTAATTTACTAATTTGGAACGGCTATGAATCTCTATGATAAAATAATACTGCCAAAAGTCATTCATTGGGTATGCGGACAAAATCCCACAATGAAGCAGCGAGAAAAGGTGATTCCTTTGGCCAAAGGGAATGTGTTGGAAATTGGCGTAGGTTCCGGTTTAAACATCCCATATTATAAATCCGAACAAGTTAAACATCTAACTGCCATTGATCCTTCCGATGAAGTATGGAATGAAAAGAAGATCAAAGAAGAAGAATTACCTTTTGAATTTGAATTCATCAAAGCTATTGCGGAATCTATTCCAATTGATAGTAACAGCATAGATTCAATTGTAGTTACTTATGCCTTGTGCTCTATTCCTGAATCTGAAAAGGCATTTGAAGAGTTTAGAAGAGTGTTAAAACCCAACGGGCAATTGATCTTTAGTGAACATGGAAAAGCACCGGATAGGATAGTTCAGCAAGTTCAAAATCTGATCAACCCGATTTGGGGTAAGTTGGGTGGAGGCTGTAGTTTGACAAAAGATATTCCCAAAATGATTGAAAGTAATGGTTTCAAATTGTCCAATATAGAAGCCATGTATATTCCGGGATGGAAACCGGCTAGCTTTAATTATTGGGGAACAGCGAAGCTTTATTAAAGATAATACGGACTGATAAACGAACATGGAAATGGGTATTGCAGATTTGCGAATGAATTGAATCAAAAGATCGGCTCCGGCCGAGCGTTTATATTTAAAGGCTTTTAGCCATTTTTGAATTTTGTTTTTCTAACGATAAAAAACTAAACCAACTTCTCCTTACTCACCACAATCCCATCCTCATCAGCATAAACATAATGCCCGGGAGTAAAGGTTACATTGGCAAAGTTAACCGCCACATTCAATTGACCAACCCCTAGTTTTTCTGTTTTGGCGGGATTGGTATTCAATGCTTTGATGCCGATGGTCATTTCATTGATCAATTTACTATCTCTGATACAACCAAATACTACTATACCTGCCCAGTTGTTTTTTATGCCATTGGCTGCTAACTGATCGCCAACCAAAGCTCTTCTCAATGAGCCGCCGCCATCCACTACCAGTACTTTGCCGCTGCCATCTTTGGCCAATTCTGCTTTCACCAAAGAATTATCTTCATGGCATTTTATCGTAACGATTTCACCGCAAAAAGCAGTTTTATTGCCATATGCTTTAAAGAGCGGTTCAGCTACTTGTAAGTTGTCGCCATGTTGGTCGTAAAGATCTGCAGTTTGAAATTCCATATTTACTTTATTTATACATTAGTGGATAGATTCAATACTCAAAATCACCATAAGTGGATTCAATGGTCAGCTTTTTAATAGCGCTGCTTTCCACTCTTCCAATAATTTGAGCATCAATTCCAAAACTCTTGCTGATATCAATCACAGTGGCGGCATAAGATTCCGGCAAATAAACTTCTAACCGATGACCCATATTAAACACCTGGTACATTTCTTTCCATTCCGTTCCCGATTCTGATTGTATCATTTCAAAGAGCGGAGGGAGTTCGAACAAATTGTCTTTGATGATGTGTAAATCATCAATGTAATGCAATATTTTGGTTTGAGCACCACCACTGCAATGGATTAATCCATGAATTTTGGAACGAATTTCCAGAAAAATCTTTTTCATAAACAGACAAGCAAACCTTATAACTCCACTCAGACACGTGG
>JAGQYH010000033.1 GCA_020436175.1 Bacteroidota bacterium | reverse complement strand
CTCATTGATCTTTCGCTGATGTTCCTTTTCAAACCTATCGTTCTTATAATACAACTCATTGTCGATTGAACCCTTAACCACCATCTTACCTTGTAAATCCCCTTTTTCTGTGTTTAACTCAAACTCTTGATCTTCTGACAACAAGAATGGGAAATAATTTTTATCGGGCAACATTACAAAGGCAATACCTTGCTGATAAATGGAATCTCGTTCAAAAGTCATGTGGCCTGTTCCATCCACTTTCGATGAATCGATGAAATATTGCTGACCGGCAAACCATCCGATCAGATAGGCACTTCCTCCGGAATAACCATTTGCAGTTACTTCAATTTTGGCCTGTTCACTTTTATCTATTGAATTGTTCGATGCGCCACTTTTTGCACCACATCCATTAATCCCTAAAACCACCAAAAACACCATTAATAGTGATAAAAAATTATTGCTCATTGTCGTTTAATTATTAGGCCTTGAAATTAATCAGATAATTTTAAATAGTCGAATAGTGAACATTACACTTAGATTTATAATCATAAAATTTGTTATTCTGACTACTTTGCATATTCTTTGTAATCTAATATGTCCAATATTCAAAATTATATTAATCAAGCTGCTTCTTCCGGCAAAAAACAATTGGCTGTTTTGATCGATCCCGACAAAGTGGATGATCAAAATATAGCATCATTGATCGGTAAAATTAAAGAAGCACATGTTGATCTCATATTTGTGGGTGGCAGTTTAATGATCCACAATAATTTTGAAAAGACCATACATACACTTAAAAAACAATTGGACTGTCCGGTGATCATTTTTCCCGGCCATCCGATGCAAATATCAGCCAAAGCAGATGCCATTTTATTGTTGTCTTTGATCTCAGGCAGAAATGCCGATCTATTGATCGGACAGCATGTGCACGCTGCACCGCTTTTAAGATTCAGTGGACTGGAAATTATGCCCACAGGTTATATTTTGATTGACGGAGACATGCCTACAACGGTAAGTTACATTAGTAATACTCAGCCGATTCCAAAAGATAAACCTGAAATCGCAGCCTGTACCGCAATGGCCGGAGAAATGCTTGGTTTAAAGAATATTTACCTGGAAGCCGGTAGCGGTGCCAAAGCCGCCGTTCCCATCCCGGTGATTAAAGCTGTAAAAGACCAACTGTCCATTCCACTAATTGTTGGCGGTGGAATCAAGGATGCTCCAACCGCAAAGGCAATAGCTGAAGCCGGAGCGGATATCATTGTAGTAGGCAGTGCCATTGAACAAGATATATCTTTAATTCAATCATTAGCAGAAGCCATTCATTCCGTTGCCATATGAAAGGGAAAGTGTTACAAACCACCGGCAGTTGGTACAAGATACTCTGTGATGACGGCCAACTCAGAGAAGCCCGTTTGAAAGGGAAGTTTAAGAACGATAAAATTAAGCTGACCAATCCAATAGCCGTTGGCGACAATGTTGAATTGCAAAACGAAAAAGATGTCAATGAAACGATGATCACCGAGATCTATCCTCGAAAAAATTACATTATTCGACAATCCCCGAGAAAAAAGTTTCATCAACATATCATTGCCTCCAACATTGATCAAGCCATCTTAATTACTTCCATCTATCAACCGAGAACGTCATTAGGTTTCATTGATCGTTTTATAATTGCTGCCGAAAGTTTTCATATTCCGGTGAAGATCATCATCAACAAAACAGATCTGCTAAAAAAACAACACCTTTCTATATTGGAAGAATGGAAGAACACTTACAATGCCATTGGCTATCCGGTTTATGCTACTTCCATTGAAACCAAAGAAGGACTTCAGATAATCAATGATCTTATTAAAGATAAAACTACTTTACTGGCCGGTCATTCCGGTGTCGGCAAATCCAGTTTGATTAATTATTTAGCACCGGATCTGGCATTACCGGTGAAGGAAATTTCAGAAAAACACGAAAAGGGAAAACATACCACGACTTATGCGACGATGTATCACCTACGTGATCAAACCTTTATTATTGACACACCCGGCATTAAAGAGTTTGGTTTGAGTCAAATTGAACCGGAAGAACTATCAGGCTATTTTGTAGAAATGAAAGCCTTAATTAACGATTGTAAGTTTAATAACTGTATGCATAGAGATGAACCGGGTTGTGCGGTTAAACAAGCTTTTGTTGAAGAACAAATTGCCGAATCACGTTATATTAATTACCTGCAAATATTGGAAAATTTAGAAGACGTGAATTATTGGGAAAGGTCATAAAAAGTTTTAAGGCTTAAGTAAGAAGTGATAAGTAAAACCTAAAAATTAGAAATTCAATTTATGAATGTTGAAAGCCAAATATCCATATTTCCGAACTTCCATAAATCCATATTTCCAAACATCCAAACATCCAAAAAATGAGAGCTGTTATTCAACGTGTTTCCAATGCTAAAGTCACCATCGATGACGTTGTTAAAGGAGAGATCAAGTTGGGCTATTTGATCTTGTTGGGCATTGAAACAATGGATGATGAAAATGATGTGAATTGGCTGATAAAAAAGATTATTGGTTTACGTGTTTTTTCGGATCAAGACGGTAAAATGAATTGCTCCATAAAAGATGTTGACGGAAACATTTTATTGGTCAGTCAGTTTACTTTACACGCCAGTTATAAGAAAGGAAACCGTCCCGGATTTACGAAAGCTGCCCGACCGGAACAAGCAATTCCGCTATACCAAAACTTCATCCAACAATTAGAACTGGAATTGGCAAAACCCATAGCCTGCGGGGAGTTTGGCGCCAACATGCAAGTAAGTTTATCTAATGATGGACCGGTAACCATTATCATGGACAGCAAAAATCCTGAATGACCAAACTACACTCCTCATCAATTCCAAGCACTCCCAAACCATTACTTCTAATAAATATTTTAGGGCGATAATCCTAAAAAATCGGTAATTATTTAATGTGAAAAATATACACATCTACGTGAAGCTTTTGTGTATATTTTTTATAATCGCCGCTTCGTCTTGTGAATCAAAGCTTTATACTTTTATGCACCCTAAAATTCACATGCTGTGGAAAATGCGACTATAATTTTCCGATTTGCTAAAGTAGTTTTAGGAAACGTTGAATAAAAGGAGTTTAAAGTCCACGAGTTAGTTTAGTTACGAGAGCAATAACTATTTGCAGCTTCCTTATTCAGCAAACAGCCAAATATTCAAAACTGTTTAGTTTGGGATCAAAAAAACACTAATCGTGCATGCGATTAGGCGAAATATTATTGTCTTAAAAATTAAAAGAAAAGTTAGATGGAAATAGCCATAGAAAAAATTTTGCAAGAGTCAGACAACCGTTTTGTGTTATTCCCAATTAAGTATGATGAGATTTGGAGCATGTATAAAAAAGCTGAAGCCAGTTTTTGGACCACAGAAGAAATTGATCTAAGTGCCGATTTGGTGGATTGGGCTAAATTGAACGATGATGAAAAACATTTCATCAAACATGTATTGGCTTTTTTCGCTGCAAGTGACGGTATTGTGAATGAAAACTTGGTGATCAATTTCATGCAGGATGTTACCATTCCGGAAGCAAGATGCTTTTATGGTTTTCAAGTAGCCATCGAAAATATTCATGCGGAAACTTATTCTCTTTTAATTGACACTTATATTAAAGACAATGCAGAAAAAAATATGCTATTTAATGCATTGGAAACCATTGATTGTGTAAAAAAGAAATCAAAATGGGCATTAGACTGGATTGAAAATTCTCCTTCATTTGCACACCGTTTGGTAGCTTTTGCAGCTGTTGAAGGTATTTTCTTCAGTGGTAGTTTTTGTTCTATTTTCTGGTTAAAGAAAAGAGGATTAATGCCGGGCTTATCTTTTTCAAATGAATTAATCAGCCGCGATGAAGGATTGCATTGTGATTTCGCTTGCTTACTTTATTCTATGTTGGATAAAAAGTTGAGCACACAAGAAATTTACAGTATTATATGTGATGCCGTAGAATGCGAGAAAGAGTTTGTTTCTGACGCATTACCTGTTTCCCTAATCGGTATGAATGCCGAATTGATGAAACAATACATTGAATTTGTTGCCGACAGATTATTGGTGGCATTAGATTATCCAAAATTTTACAATGCTGAGAACCCATTCCCATGGATGGAAATGATCTCTTTGCAAGGCAAAACCAACTTCTTTGAAAAAAGAGTTTCTGAGTATCAAAAAGCCGGTGTAATGTCTAATAAAGAAGATCAAACCTTCCAGCTTGATGCCGATTTCTAAACCCATTTATTTAACTATCCTCTTAAAATATAATCTATGTACGTTGTAAAAAGATCCGGTCGCAAAGAGCCCGTCCATTTTGATAAGATCACTTCCAGAATCAGCAAATTATCATTTGGATTGAATACCAAATACATTCAATCTCAAGCGATAGCTAAAAGCGTCATTCAAGGTTTATACGATGGTGTAACCACAACCGAGTTGGATAATTTAGCCGCTGAAACGGCTGCTTCCATGTCGGTTATCCATCCTGATTATGCCATGTTGGCCGCCAGGATTGCCGTGTCCAACCTACATAAGAATACTAAGAAGTCTTTTTCCAGAACGATTGAAGACCTTTACAATTACATCGATCCGAAGACCAACAAAAAAGCACCTTTGATTGCTGATGATGTTTTCGAGATCATCATGAAGGATAAAGATAAATTGGATGCAGCTATTATCCATCACAGAGATTACAACTACGACTTTTTTGGTTTCAAAACATTAGAACGTTCTTACTTATTAAAATTGGACGGTCAAATTGTTGAACGACCACAACATATGCTAATGCGTGTTGCCATTGGTATTCATAGAGAGGATATTGATGCGGCATTGGAAACATACAATTTAATGTCTCAAAAGTGGTTTATCCATGCCACTCCTACATTGTTTAATGCAGGAACGCCTAAGCCACAATTATCGTCTTGCTTCTTATTAACCATGAAAGACGATAGTATTCCGGGCATTTTTGACACTTTAAAGCAATGTGCAGAAATTAGTCAGTCTGCCGGAGGAATCGGTGTAAGCATTCACAATATCAGAGCCACGGGAAGTTATATTAAAGGTACCAATGGAACCTCCAACGGTATTGTGCCTATGTTGAGAGTGTTTAACGATACTGCTCGTTATGTGGATCAAGGTGGCGGCAAACGTAAAGGGGCCTTCGCTGTTTATATGGAGCCTTGGCATGCAGATGTCTTTGAATTTTTAGAACTGAAGAAAAATCACGGGAAGGAAGAAATGAGAGCCAGAGATTTGTTCTATGCGCTTTGGATTCCGGATCTTTTCATGAAGCGAGTAAAAGCCAATGGTGATTGGTCGTTAATGTGCCCGAATGAATGTCCGGGTTTATACGACACTTATGGTGAAGAATTTGAAGCCTTGTATGAAAAATATGAAAAGGCAGGTAAAGCAAGAAGAACGGTTAAAGCACAAGAATTATGGTTCCATATTTTAGATTCTCAAATTGAGACAGGAACACCATATATGTTATATAAGGATGCTGTCAATAAGAAATCCAATCAAAAGAATTTGGGTGTTATCAGATCCAGTAATTTATGTACGGAAATCATGGAATATACCGCACCGGATGAAGTTGCCGTTTGTAACCTGGCTTCTATCAACCTAAGCAAATTTGCTAATGCGGAAGATAAAACCTTTGATTTCCAAAAATTATATGAAATTGCTTATATCGCTACCAAGAATTTGAATAAAGTAATTGACATTAATTACTATCCGGTTCCGGAAGCTAAGAAATCAAACTTAAGACACCGACCTATTGGATTGGGTGTACAAGGACTGGCTGATGCTTTTATTTTGTTACGTCATCCATTTGATAGTGAAGAAGCGAGAATCTTAAATAAAAACATTTTTGAAACCATCTATTTCGCTGCCTTAACAGCATCTAAAGATTTGGCTAAAGAACATGGCGCTTACGAAAGCTTTGAAGGCTCGCCGATCAGCCAAGGTATTTTCCAACAAGACCTTTGGGGTGTAGCCACTACCGACCGATGGGATTGGGAGGGCCTAAGAAAAGAGATCAAAGAACACGGTGTAAGAAACAGTTTATTGGTAGCACCGATGCCAACGGCTTCCACTTCTCAGATTCTTGGCAATAACGAATGTTTTGAACCTTACACCTCAAATATTTATACAAGAAGAGTGTTGAGCGGTGAGTTTGTGATCATCAACAAGCATTTATTAAAAGACTTGAATGATCTTGGTTTGTGGAGTGATGACATGAAAAATGCAATGATCGCAAACAATGGTTCCATTCAAGCTATTAATGGTATTCCTGAAGACTTGAAAGCGCTGTATAAAACCTCTTGGGAAATTTCCGGTAAAACATTGATAGAAATGAGTGCCGACAGAGGTGCCTTTATTGACCAAAGTCAAAGTTTAAATGCCTTTATTGAGGATGCTAATTACGGTAAGTTGACATCAATGCATTTCTATGCTTGGGAAAAAGGATTAAAAACCGGAATGTATTATTTAAGAACCAGACCGGCAGTAGATGCTATTAAATTCACGGTTGATAAAGCAAAAGCCAAGTTAGCGACCTCCACAGCTACGCCTACCATGATAGCTCCCATGGCCACTTTAAATGAAGAAAATTTAAAAATGACCGGGAAGTTATCAGGCAGCACTTATTCTCCGGAAGATCAAATACAATGCTCATTAGATGATCCGGATGGTTGTGAAATGTGTGGAAGTTAAGGAATGAGTTTACAAAAATAAACCTGTGTGCAAAACGATAGATATTTCAAAAGAATTAAATTATTATATTTAGATATATATAACCCCTGAGCATTGAAACCCGGGATTCCACCATTTCAAGAGGTGTGAAAAACTTTACCCGCTTTCGCAAGAGAGCGGGTTTTTTTATTTATGGTCTTAGCGGGACGCTAAGACTAGGAAGATTTAAATTCAGTTTAATCCAAAATTACTCTTCTAGGATATCTCTTTAAATGTCGAATTGATATTTCATCACCCTCAACTAACTCTTTGCCAAAAATCTTATCGAAATCTAACTTGCTGAACTCAAAAATTTTATTGTATTCAACATCATTATGCTCATATTTCATATTAATTCGATAAAAGGAAATACGCCTTCCGGACATATCATTTTCAATAAAGCTTATAAATTCGGAATTTGTTACATAAGCAACATTTTCAATACCATTAAGCTTGATTATTCTTTGGCTTACATTCTTTGTAGAAATTAATATCAGAAATATTGAGCAAATAATTGCTACAATGTAAATCATTAATTTGCCTTTCCTTCTGGAAGTAAAATGTGACATAAGCTACAATTCTAAGTGTATTATGGAATACCTTTTACATTCTCTATAATCGTCAAGAATTTACTTAAAAGTCAAATTTTATTAGACCGAAGTCTACTGTTTTATAAGTTCAACAGTGGACACTTGCTCGTTTAAGTTCAGCATTAAAATGTAAAGTCCTGTAGGTAATGCCTGCGCATCAATTGAAACTGCTTCATGTCCGCCAAGGACTTTCATACCATTAGAAGCATGTATCGACCAGCTATCGATCGTTAGATCATTACTCACTGAAATATTTACAATATCCTTGAACGGATTAGGCCCGATAGTAATTCCTTTAGGCAATTCCTGTGTTATAGTTGCGGTAGGTGTTTCTACTTCCGGCATAACATGTTTTTCAAAAAATTTGACCATTTCATCAGTGGCATTGATGTTACTGCCGTTCAATGGCCAGTAATGTCCCCAACCATAAATTTTATAATGAATAATCTCTCCACTTTCATCACAACTGCCTACCGTTCTTTTCTCTACATGGTATTGATCGTTCATGGTATCAGGCACTTGTTCAATAATGACTTCATCATCCGGGCAGTCATTGGCTTTCGCCCATTTATTGAGTGTAAAATTAGCAGATGCAGAACCAATGATGGCGCTGCCAACATAAGGCAAAACCAAATCTCCCGTGCCGTGAAAATACATCACCGGTACAGGCCGTACAGGATGACAAGCATTGCCCACTGATGTAGCAATGGGTGCACCCACAGCAGCAATAGCGGCAAATCTATCGCTGCTTTCACAAGCCATTCTGTGCGACATCATTCCTCCCAATGAGAAACCGCAGGCGTAAACCCTTCTTTCATTAATGTTAAATTCTTCGAGTAATGCGTCCAAAAGTGTATTGACAAATCCTACGTCATCTACATTTTTACTCAACAGACTTCCGCAATTCCAGGCCACAGTGGCTAATTCGGTAGGCAATGCTTCGGGATAAACAATGATGTATCCATTGGTTTCAGCATAAGCATTTAAACCCACTCCTTGCATCAATTCTCCACTTGAACCAAAGCCGTGAAAAACAAAGATTAAGGCAGAGGCTTCCAATTCATTATAAGTGGAAGGAATATACACCAAATACTCCCTGATTTCATTATCGTGTGCAATGTATCGGTGCTCTAAACTTTGTGCATCGACCTTATAAATTGAAAAACCAATTAAGAAGAGCAGTAAAATATGTTTCATGGCTTGTTGGCTGAAAGTCAATAAATTCAACACAAATTAGGGAAATAATATATAAATCAGATAATTATTAAGGAAGATAACAAGTCAATTGCCTTAATGAAGAAAGGGCTGAAATAAAAAAAGGCACCCCGATATTCGAGATGCCTTTTTATAATGGAGTATTTTACGGTTCTATTTGATATACAATTCAAATACTACTCTTCTATTTAAAGCTCTACCTGCTGCGGTTGCATTATCTCCAATTGGTTGTGTTTCACCATAACCGGCAGATGTAACTCTTGATTCATCAATTCCTTTGCTTAGCAAGTAAGTAGCTGCTGATTGTGCTCTTTTCTCAGAAAGCGCCATATTGCTGGCATCATTACCTACATTATCGGTGTAACCTCCAATTTTAACGGAATAGTTATCATATTTATTCAAGATAGCGATGATCTCATCCAATACGCTGAATGATTTAGTTTTGATCACAGCACTTCCTGTTTCAAATTGAATATTCTTAGCTGCAAACTCTAATTTCTCAACATCTTCTTTCTCCATTTCAGGACATCCTTTATTTGATGCAGGACCAACTTCTGTCGGACATCTGTCTTCGCTGTCAATAACGCCGTCACCGTCGGCATCCGGACAACCGCCTAATGCAGCAATACCCGGAACTTTTGGACATTTATCATCAGCATCAGGAACGCCATCACCATCAGCATCAGGATTTGGACAACCATTCAATGAAGGAATACCGGCTACTTCAGGACAATCATCTTCTCCATCAATAATACCATCTCCATCAGTATCAGGACAACCGTTAAATCTTGCCAATCCGGTTACTTCAGGACAATCATCTTCGGCATCAACAATACCGTCGTCATCTGTATCAGGACAACCATTGAATTTAGCTAAGCCCGGTACATCAACACATTCATCATTATCATCTATGATACCATCACCATCTGTATCTAACACCGGCTCCGGTTCAGGCTCTACAATAATTTCCTTTTTCTTGGTATCGCCTAAGTCAAACAAAACACCAACTGACCAAATAAGGTTATTGTCATAATTGTCCGTCAATCCAAAAGTATAGGCAACTGAAGTTTGAAGGGCAATACCTTCTTGCACACCCCAGTTAATACCTCCACCCAATGGAAGTCCAACACCCCAAGCTTGTCCACCGGTAATGGAACGGGTTAATTCCATGAATGATCCTCTTGCTTTAACAAACAAGAATGGAGCAACAGGAAAGTCTTCTCTTAAAATGTAACCATTATTGAATTTATACACTAAACCTCCATCAAGATTGAAAAAGTGAAGGTTCTTTTCATTCAATGGGGCTTCGATCTCATTGGTTCTGATACCTGCAGTACCTAATCCCAATTCAACTGCCAATGAAGAATTTACATTAATCCAAGTGTAAGCTCTCAGTCCCAAATCCATAGGTTTTTTAAAGGATTGGAATCCATCTAATTCCGGTGTGAATTGATCTATGGCATCCATAGATAATCCAAAACTGAATCGGGTATTACCGACGTTGCTTCCTTGCGCAAAAGAAAATTGTGCAATGGCAACACATAAAATAAGTGCTAGAAATTTTTTCATAATATTTTGATTTAATAAACGCGAATAATCGTCATATTCAATTAAGACGTATAGATGCAAAAATAGTAACGCTCCATTTTTACACCACACCAACTTATTAACATAATGGTTATTTGTACGCTAAAGCTCTTGTTCTACTTGGGTGGCAATAAGGTCTGCCATGGTTTCTCGTCGCCTGATCAAAAGTGCCTTTCCTTTATAGATCATCACTTCTGCCGGTCGGTATCTTGAATTATAATTAGAAGACATGGAAAATCCGTAAGCTCCGGCATTGTGGATGGCTAAAATATCGCCTTCTTTAACTTCATTGATACGCCTGTCCCACCCAAAAGTATCTGTTTCACAAATATAGCCTACCACGGTATAAATGCGCTTTTTACCTTCGGGATTGCTGATGTTTGTGATCTTATGATAAGCATCGTACATCATGGGGCGGATCAAATGATTTTGTCCGGAATCTACACCTGCAAAAACAGTTGCCGTAGTTTGCTTGATAACATTGGTATGGACCAATAAATATCCGCTTTCGCTTACCAAGAATTTTCCCGGTTCGAACATGATCTCCAAATCCTTACCATAATCCTTACAGAACTTATTGAATCTTTTGGAAAGTGTTTCGCCTAATGATTCCACATCAGTAGCAATATCATTATCTCGATATTTTACTTTGAAACCACTGCCAAAATCGATGAATTCCAGATTGGGAAAGTAGTCGCTGGCAGTTTGCAATAAGATCTCAGCTCCTCTTAAAAATATATCTACATCTAAAATATCTGAGCCGGTATGCATATGCAAACCGTTGATATTCATTTTATCATTAGCTACAATTCTTTCTACATGACGCATTTGATGAATAGAAATACCAAACTTCGAGTCGATGTGACCGGTTGATATCTTTACATTTCCGCCACCTAAAATATGAGGATTAATTCGGATACAAACCGGATAAGAGCTGCCGTATTCATGTCCGAATTGTTCTAAGGTTTCAATGTTATCAATATTAACGATCACACCATAATCAACTGCCATCTGAATTTCTTCGAAAGAAACGCAATTGGGTGTATAAATAATCTTGTCCGGTGAAAATCCGGCTTTCAACCCTAATTCCACTTCCTGAATAGAAACCGTATCCAATCCGGCACCTAATTGATTCATCAGTTTTAGGATATTGATATTTGTCAACGCCTTGCAAGCATAGTTGATCTTTACTTTAACATCCTTGAAAGCGCTCAACAGGCTTTTGTATTGATCAGTGATCTTATCACAATCATATACATATAAAGGAGTGTCGAACTCCTTACAAATATCTAATAAATTAATTCCGCCGATTTGATATTGACCGTCTACTAATTGCATTGTTTACGAATTGCTGACTACAATGCTAAAGAATATTTTCAACTAATTACATGAAACAGGCTGTAAAATTATCCTTAAAATTATGTCGATGGGAAAGCTGATCAGTTTTTAGCCCAGTTATTCATGCCGGTAAGCACATAACTTCCTCGATCGTTCACTTCCACGTTTGGCACTTTCCTATACTTTTCGAAGTAAGTATAAATAGGCACCAATTGTTTCCAGAATTGCCAATCTTCAGCATCAAAAAGCGGAATGGCCTCAAAGAACTTTAAGGAAGTGGCATCCATTCTAAAAGGGAAGATATGGATGGGAATATTGCCACCTTGCTGTTTGGTTAAAACACTCAGCCAGTATAACTCTTTAATGGGTTCATTTTCCAATGGGATACAGCCTACCGTAACACAATCGCCATGGATAAAAATATCACCACCAAGGCTGTTTTGATTTCCTAAGATTCTATCCGATTCGTTTGGATAATTCACCTTTAGGGACAGATAATAATTACTGGTTGGGTTGAAATGTTCTAATTGGTACACTCCTTCCGGAATTTGATAATCGCCTTGTTTTCTTTTTGGTCCTAATTCACCGGAAACTTGACAAATTTCATAAGTTTTAATCAATGTATAAGTATTGCCATTGAGCGCCCATAATTCCATCTCCTTATCAAACTTAAAGGTTCTCAAGTAAATATCTTTTGGTGGAAAGGCTACTCCTTTGGCTTCAAATAAACGCTGTAGGGATTCATTGTATGCTTCCTTAGCGGCTCTTACACGAGGATATTGTAATTGTTCGTCAACCAATAAATCCTGTGCAGCAACAGTTGAAGAAATGAATAGTAAAATTGAAAATATGGCTGCGAAAAAATTCATAATCCTCTTAACGTCGTCACCAATGGGTTTAGTGTCATAAAACATGATCAAAATTAATCTATTTGACACCGTGTGTCAACTTGCGCATTGGGATCGATAGTAAAAACAATATGATTCCTGCCACTATAGGTATAACCACAAAAATTCTAAAAAAGCTTGACATTGATATTGATTCTGCAATCTGTTCCATATAACTGGCCATAGTGCCCGCCAGCATATTGCCCATCGCAGAAGCAAAAAACCATATGCCGAACATTATACCCAATAATCGCTTTGGCGAAAGTTTGTTTACATAAGATAATCCCACAGGTGACAAACACAACTCTCCCATAGTATGTAACATGTAGGCTAGGATCAACCACAGCATACTGGCCTTTTTGGCATCAAATTCACCGCCAATTCCGGCAGATCCGATAACTAAAGGAATAAATCCAATACCCAGTAATAATAATCCGATCGCAAATTTTTGCGGTCCATCCGGATTATATTTTGAATGAGCCAATGCATTCCAGATCATTGAAAAAACCGGTGCCAAAGTGAATATGAATAGTGCATTTAACGTTTGAAACCAAGTTGCCGGTACTTCAGGGTTAACATCAGTAAACTGTCTGTTGAGCATGTATACAATTATGCCCCAAAGAATAACCACGGTTAACCCCATAAATCCCATAGCAACAGGTAATGCTTTACCTATCTTTCTCGTCATTGTAACGAATATATAAGTTAAAATAATCACCGGAAGTGTAGAAATAAACAGACTTACTATTCTGAATGTATTGATCTGTGATGAGCTAATCAATGCTCTATTAGTATATTCTTTTGCAAATATATTCATACTGGAACCAGCTTGTTCAAAGCAAGCCCAAAAGAAAATTGAAAAGAAAGCGAGCACACCCACTACGACTAATCTGTCCTTTTCTACTTTATCCAGTGGTTTAGCTTGTACATTTTCAATACTGTCGATCAAATCGTCATTGTTCTCTAAATTTCCATCTTGAGGAGGCAATCCAATATCTCCCAAAATTTTCTGAGCAATCATGAACTGTATCATACCGATAAACATAAAGATACCGGCAACGCCAAAGCCAACATGCCATCCAATGGTTTCTGCCAAATAACCACAGATCAGTGTTCCTAGAAATGCACCGACATTAATGCCTTGATAAAAAATAGTATAACCTGAATCCTTTAAGTCACTTCCATCAGGGTAAAGCTGTCCGACAATAGAGGAAATATTAGGTTTAAAGAACCCATTGCCTACAATTAACAAGATTAATCCCAAATAAAAGGCAGGCAGTGGTTGAAAAGCAAGCGATAAATGGCCTAAAGTCATCAACAGAGCTCCAATGATAATGGCCTTTCTAAATCCCAAAATTTTATCGGCAATTATCCCTCCCAAAATGGGTGTAATATAAACCAGCATGGTATACCAACCGTATAAACTGCTAGCATTCTTTGAGGTCCAACCTAGTCCGGGATTATCACTGGTAACCGATTCGATCAAATACAAAACCAACAAGGCTCTCATTCCATAGTAGCTAAACCTTTCCCACATTTCAGTAAAAAACAGAATAAACAATCCAACCGGATGTCCGAATAATGTTTTTTCCCTTGCTTCAATTAAAGTCATATTTTGAGTTTAAGTGTCGTAAAAATAAAAGAATTATAGTCCTTACTTTTTAAATAATTTATGCTGCATGAACAATAGCAGTCCTATACTGGCCGGAATAATCAAATTAACAATCCATAGTAAGAAGGTGGCATAGACAATACCGGCACTATGTCCATTCCATCCATCTAAAAATGTTAAAGCTATGTTGCCTCCTAAAACAGGTCCTAAAATGGCAAAACTCGGAATCACCGTTTGAACAAAAAATATGGCAGGAATCACGATCATTGCGGAAGAAAAAGAAATATCTATTTCAAAAAATCTTAAACACAACCAATATTGAAAGTAGTAAACACAACAACGGGAGGTAGATAAAATCAGGAATTTCAACAACTCTTTTCTGTTGTATTGTTGAACAACATCAATATGTTCTTTTGCTCTTCTTAAAATAGGCACCTTCAGTAAAACGCCTTCTGCCATATCCAAATTGAAATAGATTAATGGCAAGCCAATGACCAATATCACCCAAAGAAATACGAGAATAATCGGAATGTAATCGGTAGCATTATAACTATAAAAATATAAAGTGAGACCGAGTCCTCCAAGCACTAAATTGGCAACTATCTGACTTAAACTGCCCAGTAATGTAGCCACAATGGAAGGAACACGCTTATCGTTCAATGCAATCACTCTTCCCCCAAACTCTCCCACTCTATTGGGT
>JAGQYH010000339.1 GCA_020436175.1 Bacteroidota bacterium | reverse complement strand
TAGGCGAAATAGCAGTAAAATCAAGGTTTTGACCCATATTAAACTTTCTATTTAACCGAAAGTTCAGTGCTTCGAAATCGCCTACTTTTCATATACTAACCGTTATCAACCACAATACAGTAAATCCACTACCCATCCAACTCCATCCTATTCTAAAATCTTCCTTCCTTGTTCTTCAATCGTTAATCAAAAGAATTTACGAACGCCGAACAAGGAATATCGATGGGTGAAGTTGGTTTCAATTTGTCTTTTGAATTACTCCTCATTTTCTCATCACTTTTATCGTCCAATAAATGATATTTAGTAAACTACCGAAAAGCAGTGTCATTCCCCATGTGCCCGGATGATCGAAAGGAAAAAGAAGCCGATGAAGAATATCCCCAAACAATTCCATCGGATGGTGAATAATATCCCAGCTATTCCAACGCAGGTAACGACCCAAGTACAAACCAAATCCGGTGAGGAACAAGAAAAATGTAATGCCGATATTGGTGAAAAAAGCGCCGACTTTTTCGTTAAAAAATTCGCTCATATCCATTAAACTAATGATACCGAACATCAGCCCTGTCCAGGCGAAAGCAAACAAAATGCCTAAGTCGAGCCATAAAGCAGCATCTACTCTGGTCTTCAGGTGAAACAGATCGGTAACGATATAAGGTGCATTCGGAAAAAAGATCATCCAACAAAATGCCCAAAAGAAAAAGACAGACTTCCTTTCTTTCACTTCAGGGAACAACAGTAAATAACTACTGATGGCAAAAGGAATAAAAGCCAGGAACAAATTCTTGTTGAGGAAAAGGAAAAACATCGGTGAAGCGGTAATGTAAACGCGACACAAGGAGATGATAAAACAGAACAAACAACTTAGCAGCAATAGGAAATATAAAGGCAAGCGTTCGTTTTGTTTCGCACGAAAGAATAGGTCTTTGATCATGATATAAAGTTTAGAAGGTGAGGAATAAATACAAATCCACCGACCAATGCGGCAGTAATAGCGGCGATCAGTACGGCAGCAGCAGCCAGGTCTTTTACCCGACCAATCTTGTAATTGTAATCGGGACAAACGATATCGGCTAAATTTTCAATGGCCGTGTTTACGGTTTCCGCAAAAATTACCCATCCAATGCTAAATGAAATCAATAGCCATTCTGTGGAATTAATGTGGCACAGCACTCCAAGGAAGACAGCGATCAAGCCCAACAACAAATGAATACGAGCATTGATCTCTTCCGAAAATAGAATAATCAAACCACGTAAAGCATGTCGCAAACTTTGTAACCGACCGGAAATGGTAAAAGAGGATGTTAGCTTTTTAGTATTCATTCAAGAAACATTTAAGAATTGAAAAGACATCATGGAATGGCATCAATAGAAAATAAACTATTGCCATGCATAAGCGCATCCACCATCTCCGGTTGAACTCGAAACGCCATGGCAATATTGAAAAAGAGCAAAGCCAGGATGATCGGCATCCAGAAAAATTGGAAAAATCTGATTTTGACGAAACTCAGCACCATTGCACCCCAAAAGGTTAAGAGCAAGATCTGACAACTTAATAATAGTAACAAAACGGTACTGTTGAGCCGGCCACCGATGTAGGCACCAATACTGAACAATAGTAACACCTCCAAAGCGATAGCCATGGGAAAAAGTATTACCGGATCTTTTTTTACAAACATAATTTTAGTTTTAGTATAAACCTGCTAGGTTTTTAAAACCTAGCAGGTTTGATTAACATTTTGAGGTTGAGCAATAGGTGCTTTTCCAATGATCATTCGCATGGCTTTGGCAAATTCTTTTAAAAGGGCATACATACATTTGGTAAAAGAATAGCCGCCTTTTTTCAAAACATTACTATATTGAAACCAGATAACGTAGGAAGTCAATAGCATAAAAGCCAAATAAAAATTTCTAAAAAGAAACCTTCCGAAGGAGTTGTGCTTTAAATAGAACAGTTGTAAAGCAGACGTTTGAAATTGGATGTGCATTTGCTCATCAACTAATATTTGTCGGCAAATGGCTTTTAAAGTTCTGGAATAAGTCGCCTGACGTAATGCTTTGTAATAGACGGTGGCGACTAATTCGGCAGCCAGTAGTACCATTATGGTAAATTCTAAACTGGGCGTTTTTATGATGCGTTTAAAAATGGTATCTAACCAATGATTACCGATAGTATCTATTTTTTCCTGCGCCATAAATTGCCCTAAAGCGGCAGCATGGTTTTGTTCTTCTTGGATCAGACCTTTGATCGAAAGCGTGTAATAGTCATCATTCATTTTTTCGGACAGTTGCATCAAGTGCTTGCCATCGGAGTTTTCCCCTTTTTGAAATTGTTGAATAGAGCGAGTAATCAGCTTTTCTTCAAAGCCGTCTAGTTCCGGTTCGCCTGACCACGGGATATAATCGAAATGATCGCGGTTGCTTTGAAAGTATTGGTGCCATTCTTTAAAGGTCATAGTGGTAATTTTTTAAGTGAATTAAAAGGGTAGAAAGAAGAATAGTGGAACCGATGGAAATACATTCCGACCGGCTCCACGTCAAAAACCATCCAAGTATTATTATATTAATGATCGGCATGTTTAATTTTTTGATATAATGA
>JAGQYH010000338.1 GCA_020436175.1 Bacteroidota bacterium | reverse complement strand
TAGTTCCTGCTCCAATTACCGCTACTTTCTTTATCATTTTGGTGTTACTTTTGAGGTATGTACGAATAAAATCTAAATTGGGGTCAAAAATAAATGATATGTTTTGGAAGATGATCATCTTCATCATGTTCTTTCCGTTACTATTACAGTCGCAGGAAAATAATGTGCTACCCTATTCGCATATCACTCTGGATTCTGTCGTCATTAGTGCAGTAAAGCAAGGCCTGAGTATTAACGATCTGATCAAAGTGATGCAATACGACTCCACGCTTTACATTGCTTTTAATAATTTACATTTCACGAACTATCAATACCGGCATGATCTATCCGTTTTGGATAAAAGAGAAAAGACAGAAGCTTATAAAAAGGAAAGTGTTAGACAAATCTATAAAGATAAGTGCAGACAACAATCGATTGAATCGGTAGAGATGAAAGGTGACTTTCAAAATAGAAAAGGCCACGATAAATATTACACGGTTGAATTATTTGACAATACGCTGTATAATGAGCATTCCGTATGCGGCGAAAAACGCAAAACCAATTGGAACAATGAGGTTTACGGCTCAAAACTGGAAGGACATTTGGGAGCGGTTAAACGTGTGATTTTTAATCCCGGCACACCCGTTGACCTGCCATTGATCGGAAAGAAATTTGCCATTTTTGAACCTGAAATGCAAGCCTTTTACAATTATTCGATTGATAGAAAAATGGTGGCGGGAGAAGAATGTTTTGTGTTTTCAGTAATCGAAAAACCGGAATATTCTAATACCCGAAAGGACATCATCGTTCGTAAATTGATTACCGCTTTTCGAAGGTCTGATTTTCAGATCATACAAAGAGTTTATCATATGGAATATCAAGGTGCATTAGTAAAACTGGATATTGCAATGGATATGAAATTGACGGCCATTGACAACAAATTTTATCCAGAACAAATTAAATATGATGGATTTTTTAAAGCCCCAACGAAAAAGGCAGAACGTGTCAAATTCACAACAGATTTTAAATATTAGAGTTACTTTAATCCATACTCATTCATCCGATTTATATACTAAAATCATATTCGATACGTATAAGGCATTAAATTTGTTGGTATAAACATTTATCATTTTGCGCAAGGATTTGAACCGAATATCTCATTTCATAAGCACCAAATTTGTGTTTGGTTTGTTGCTGTTAAGTGTCCTTTCAATATCAGCTCAAGTGACTAATGACCCACCATTGATTCATGCCGGAAAAAGCAACTTGGTCAACAATGAATATGAACAAGCCATCATCAAATTCAGTGAATACTTAAAAGTTTTTGGATACAGCACAGAAGCCTATTATTGGAGAGCACATGCTTTATTACAATTAGAGCGAATTGACGATGCCATCATCGATTTAAACTTAGTTTTGGACAGAGATCCCAAAGACAGCAGGGCCATGGATGCCATGGGTTATGCCTACAATCAAAAGGGCAACTACCTTACAGCTATCAAATGGTTTAACAAAGCCATTGAAGAAAACAATAAAAATGCCATCATTTACAATAACAGAGGTATGAGTTTCTACTATTTAGGTAAATACAGCAATGCATTTTATGATTTCGATAAAGCGGTATTGTTAGATTCGACTTTTGCAGAAGCCTACAGCAACAGAGGGTCTGCCCGTTATAATCATCAAGACATCAAAAAAGCGAGTCAGTTGGATTTGGAACGTGCCGAGAATGATTATACCATTGCCATTCAATATGATCCGCTATTGATCAGTGCTTATAGGAATCGTGGATTGGTACGGTATGAAATGGAAAAATACAAGGAAAGCTTCCTAGATTTTCAAAAGGCAATTTATCTGGATCCCAACGATCCGTTGATTTATTACCACATGGCGAATTTAATGCTGGCCAAGAAGCAATATGATGATGCCATTACTTACTTTAATGAAAGCTTGAAGCTGGATCACGATCAGATTGATATTTTGTATGAGCGTGCCAACACTTATGAGATCTTACAAAATTACCCGTTGGCCAGATATGATTATGAGGTAATCATCCAATTGAATCATGATGAATTAGCCAAATGCTATTACAATATTGCCAGAACGTATGCTTTTGAAGAGGACGGTCAGCACGCTTATTACTATCTGAATCAAGCCCGAAAAAATGGTTTGTTCAAAAACGCAAAGTATAAAAGTCTGATCTTCTCGGATGAAGCCTTTTCATCCTTCTGGCAGGAAGAAAATTTCATTAAACTGAAAGAAAAGATCGAAAAGAGCTAGTATAAACATAGCTAAAAGCTATTGTAATAGGAACGCTCGCCTAGAGGCGAGCTTTGTAAATCACTTTCTCGGCTCCAGCCGAGAAAGGTATGTTTAGAGGCTTTCAGCCGATGATTAATAGCACAATTTTATGGGTTGATCCGGGTTGGCACTACTAAACACAAAACTATCTTCCTGATTTACAATTCTGGCTCTTACCGGATTCGCATGTATATAATTCAATTTTTGATCAAATATGGATGCGTTGTCAAGTAAAATAGGGTGATTCGTTTTCTGCCAAAACTGATACAACTTATTTTGTTGTTTATACTTCGCATGATATTTGAATAAATGCAACATC
>JAGQYH010000337.1 GCA_020436175.1 Bacteroidota bacterium | reverse complement strand
TACTCGTTTTTTTAAAGACAAAAAATTTGCAATTTCCGGTGGCATTAGATTAGGATATTTACAAACTTCCTTTGATTTCAATGCTTTTCAATTCGGCAGTCAATATGGTGTTGATAGCTATGATCCTAATTTGGCTAGTGGTGAAGCTTTAGAAAAAGCCGGCTATGTTAATTTGGGACTTGGACTTAATATTAAAGCAACCCTATATGGACATTCCACCATAGATGTTGGATTTGCTGTCAATAATCCTCATCAACCCTATTATAGTTTCTCATCGTTTACGGGCGATCCAAGACCAGTTAACTATTCTACCCAATTTACCGGAGAATTATTTGTGGCTGATCAATTTTCCATTACACCAAACTTCTATTTTCAAACGCAGCAAAAGGCGAAAGAATACCATTCATCTTTATTGTTGAATTACTACACAAAAAGCACTAAAACTCCTGTAAAGTTAACAGCCGGAGCCGGCTATAGAGGGAAAGATGCCGCGCTTACTTATGTTGGTGCCAAAATAAAAGATATCCAAGTGGGATTTAGTGTCGATATTAACACTTCTGATTTCACGGAAGCTACCAATAAAAAAGGTGGGTTTGAAGTGAGTGTACAATATGAATTCGAGAGAAAGAGAAACAAACTAATTGCTGTAGATACACTACCCAATGAAGATAGTCTTTACGTTGTGGTTGATACGACAGAAGAATTAATTGAAGAAGAAATAGTAGTTGAAGAAGATAGCATTGAGTTACCTGCTGTCATTTTGCCCATAGAACCAGTTGAAATTATTGAAGTACCTTCTGTTACTGAAGTTGCTTTACCGGAAGCATTAAGTAATATTCAAAAGTTTTTGCCTTTGCCATTGTATTTTGATAATGACCAACCCAAAAGTACAAGTTCTGACTCCTACCCTTCGGCTCAATACCTTAGTACATATGAAGATTATCTGGCCAGAAAAAAGGAATATGTGTCCAACATCGGCCAGGAAGCCAGTGATAAACTTTTCGATAGGGTTCAACAGTCAAGAGAACAACTGGATCAAGTAGTGACTTATTTAAAAGATTTGTCGAAAAACGGATATAAAGTCAGATTAACTTTTAAGGGTTATGCTTCACCATTGGGGGCAAGCGAATACAACACTTTACTTTCCATGAGAAGAATTGAAAGTGTTATCAATTATTTACAGGAGGCAGATGATAAAGCATTGAAATCATACCTTGAAAATGGCACGATCACAATTGTAAGAAATCCACTTGGAGAAGATAATACCACGTTAAATATTGACGATCAAGGTTCGAATGCAAAGCAATCCGTTTATAGTCCTTCTGCAGCATTTGAAAGAAGAGTAGAGATCATCGAAGTAGAAGTAATTAAGTAAGATTTGTCCTCTAACGCTAGTAAAAGAAATTCAATACTTTATGAACGAATTACAATAGCAAAGCGTTAACATTTTTTGCGAAATATTGAATTAATAATTAAAGGTTAAATCCAAATTTTCAGCCCATAAAACGGTATCTTGCAGCCGATTTGACCAATCGAGTTTAGAGCTTTATTCAGAGATACTGAAGACTTGATTTGGCAAAAAAATTGTGATACAACGATCGGATAAATGATTAGATCAGGAATATTTTTATGTTTATTTTGTTGGTGTACTGTCCATCTTTGGGCACAGTCGGAAATTTTTATATCTGACGAGCAAAAAAACATCACCAAAGTAGATATTGCTGCTAATAATTGCAGTAAACAAGTGATCGTCAATACCGGCAGTAATCTTTCTGATATAACATTACACCCCGATGGCAACATGTACGGATGCAGCTTTACTGCCAGAAAAATTTATCGGGTGAATATGACAACAGGTGCGCTGACCGAATTGATCACTATTTCAGAGGCCAGTAAACTGGTAGGAATGACGGCTGATGCTGATGGTTTAATTTATGTCACGGAAGGTGATGTAGTACCCAGCAGGTTGTTTGTTTACGATCCTGTTGCCAATACTTATGAAAGCCGTGGATGGCTGTCAGATGGCTCTGCAGGAGATCTAACCTGGTATTTCGGCAATCTATACAATGCTTCAGACAACAACAAACTCGTTAAGGTAGATGTGAATAATGCTGCTAATAGCGTTGTAGTGGCCCCTTTTTCAGGAGTGGTTAAAGCAGGTGATAGGATATTTGCTTTGGTTACGGTCATCGAAAATTGCGCTAATTCAGCTACTTATGGATTAAGTGAAAAAGGAGATTATTACAGAATTGATATGGCCACCGGTATTGTCGATAGATTATGTGTGGGCAATATTGACCTATACGGTTCTACATCCGCAGATGAATTCAATGCTTCCGAATGTTTCATCACTTTGGATCTAGACAACAATGATAACTCCGGAGCGACAGGAAGTGATTTCCAAGTGGCATTCAGCTGTTTACCCAATGCGTCTGCTCCTATTGCTGATACGGATGTAGAAGTAGGTGTTTCAAATCTAGTTGATTCCATTTCAATAGAAATTTTTAGTGGGGCTTTAAATGGAAGTAATGAATTTTTGTCCGCTGGCACTACTACCAATATCAACTCGAATAACTTAGCTCAGAAGATCGTTGGAGTGAAT
>JAGQYH010000336.1 GCA_020436175.1 Bacteroidota bacterium | reverse complement strand
CAGGTAGCGGCACATCCAATACTCTTCCCACATCGCGAAGAGATGATTTTGCAGCCATTGATCCATAAGTGATGATTTGTGCTACTTGATTTTTACCATATTTATCAATAACATAATCAATTACGCGTTGTCTTCCTTCATCATCAAAATCAATATCAATATCCGGCATGGATACTCTTTCCGGGTTCAAAAAACGCTCAAAAAGTAAGTCGTATTTAATTGGATCAATATTCGTAATACCTAAACAATAGGCTACGGCTGAGCCTGCAGCTGACCCCCTTCCCGGCCCTACTGCTACACCCATTTGTCTTGCTACCGTTGTAAAATCTTGCACAATCAAGAAGTAACCCGGATAGCCGGAACTATTGATAACATTCAATTCAAAGTTGAGCCTTTCTTCAATAAGTGCTGTAATTTCACCGTATTTCTTTCTCGCTCCTTCGAACGTAAGGTGTTTTAAATAGTCTTCTTGGGTGCTGAATCCTTGCGGCAATTTATACGCAGGAAGTAACACATCTCTATTTAAATTAGGCGTAAAAACCTTATCAACTATTAAACCTGTGTTCTCAATGGCCTTAGGAACATCGGCAAATAATTGTTTCATTTCTTCTTGCGTTTTGAAATAGAACTTTTCATTTTCAAAACCAAACCGAAAGCCTTTGCCATGTCCTTTTGGCGTACTTTGCAGATCTCCTGTGTTGACACATAATAAAATATCATGCGCATTAGCATCTTCTTCGTCAACATAATGAGAATCGTTGGTTGCGATTACCGGCACGTTATATTTTGCCGACCACTTCAATAAAATCTGATTCACATCTTCTTGAGACAAGCCGGATCCATTGATATTCTGTAAGCCATGGCGTTGTAATTCGATGTAGTAATCATCACCAAAAATATCCAACCATTCCTTAAACACAATTTCTCCTGCCTCTTCGCCTTGTTCCAAAATTGTTTGAGGAACTTGAGCCCCGATACAGCAGGTAGTAGCGATCAATCCTTCTTTATATTGTTTGATCAATGCTCGGTCGATTCTGGGAAACTTACCATATAAACCTTCAATAAAACCCAGAGAGCACAATTTTGAAAGATTGTGATAGCCGGTTTGATTCTTAGCTAATATCAATTGATGATATCGTTTGTCCTTTTTACCTCTGGTGAAACTCTGTTGAAATCGATCTTCAACCACATAGAATTCGCAACCAATGATGGGCTTAATCCCCGCCTTATTACATTCATTTACAAAATGAAATGCTCCAAACATATTACCATGATCCGTTAATGCAACAGCCGGCATATTATCGGATGCAGCTTTAGAGATCATATTAGGAATGGCAGAGGCTCCATCCAATAATGAATACTGTGTGTGGCAATGTAAATGAGTAAAATCCGACATATTGTAAAGTTCATCATTGCCAAATTCATTTCCAAGAAGAAAATTACATTACTATCAACAGTGGATAAAATTTAATCATTAGAGTAGTCTATAAACAAAAAAGACTAACCGAATGGTTAGCCTTTTCTTTTATTGTCAGATGAGTTCTATTTACCTGAGATAAATATATCTACTCTTCTGTTCTGTGCTCTTTGCTCTTCTGTTCTTTGCGGATCAACCATTGGAGCTGATTCACCGTAAGCTAAGATGAAGATATGTCCGCCAACACCAATACTTTCTAAATATTGTTTAACTGCAGCGGCTCTTCTATTAGAAAGCAATAAGTTATAATCTTCAGAAGCTTCTTCACTGGCATTACCGGCCACGTATATAAAGAATTCTCCTTCCGGTGTTGAAAGTGCATCTTTAAAGGCATCCAATTTTGCTTTGGCTACGTTCGTAAGTTTATGGCTATCCACTTTAAAGAAGACAGAACCAACTTTTTTGTACATCACATGGCTGTTTTTGCTAGCTTCTACTAACTCTTCAACCGTGTTAAATATGTTCTGTACATTTTCATTGATTTCATTAATATCACCGGTATTTTGAGCAATATTCTCGGTATTGATGTCCACATCACGTCTCAGACTATCTAGCTCATTTGCCAACGAATCAATTCTTTCACCATTTTCGGCAATTGCTCCGGCGTTACGTTTTACTCCTTCTTCAACATCATCCAATCTCTTCTCAATTTCTCTGAATCTCTTACCGAACCTAACTTTCAACATTATTTCATGTCCTTGGCCGAAATCAGTATTCTCCGTTTCATCCAGATCAGTTGCAAATGCATAGCTAATGTCTAATCTTTCTTTAATATTGAAACCAACGATAGGTGAAATGGAGGCAGCTTTCTTGAATCCGTTAGCCGTTTTAAAGCTAACCCCTGCCCATACTTGGTGATCCCAATCGAATATCAAATTTCCATCTACCTGAGCAGGTATTCCTTTGATCTTTCTCATGGCTGCTGATGGTGTTAAGTAAAAGTTCTTTTGTTTACCCATAGCAATTTCGTATCCTGCACTGACAAAATAATGTCTTCTTAAATGCGATACACCTTGCGTTTCATCAACATTGCCGCCTTCTCTAAAAATGAGTTTACTATCAATCACCTGAGGTACTGAGAAACCAACGTTTAAACCTTTAAAACGGTAATTGATACCCACATTCA
>JAGQYH010000335.1 GCA_020436175.1 Bacteroidota bacterium | reverse complement strand
ATTAGAAGACCCTGGAAATATGAACTGTTGGAAAATGAAACTTTGGCCGACTTAATTGAAATGGCAGGAGGATTTACAGCCAATTCCTATACAAGATCAATACAAGTAAAGAGATTTAATGGCGACAAAGTTGAAATTCAAGATATAGACCTTGCCGCTGTTGCCAATGGTGCTAATTTTGAATTAAAGGATGGTGATGAGATCATCATACCGAAAATTCCGGCCGACTATGAAAACTATGTGCAAGTATTAGGATCTGTTCGTTTCCCCGGAAGTTATGAGTTGAAAGAAGGACAAAGAATTGCAGACCTGATCGAAGCTGCCGGAGGTTTAACCTTTAACGCTTACTTAGACAGAGCCTATCTTACCAGAAAAACGGAAGATCTCTCTTCTGTGATACAACATTTTAACTTGAAAGATGTGGTGATCAGCGGTCAATCCGGAGAAAATGTCTTACTTCAAAAACACGATAAAATTGAGGTGTTCTCTAAAATAGACTTTTTGGAAGAATTTAAAGTGTCAATTGCCGGCTCTGTTTTAAAACCGGTGACGAAAAGTTATGCGGAAGGTATGACCTTAAACGACCTTATTTTTTATGGTGGCGGTTTGAAGAAAGAAGCTGCCGGAGATATTATTGAAATCTCCCGAGTGGTTGACAGAAGTGATGATGGAGGCACTGCCGTTACCCGTGTCGTGGTAAAAACGGTATCTATAGGTGCTGATCTGGCTATCGACGATGCTTCAAAAAGCTTTTTATTAAGTCCAATGGATGAAGTGTACGTAAGGAAAAATCCTGACTTCGCTCCACAGATGAACATTGTCATTAAAGGAGAAGTGAATTATCCGGGCACCTATCCCATTTTGCAAAAAGACGAAAAGGTGTTGGATCTAATCGCCAGAGCGGGAGGTTTAACCCCTTATGCTTTTTTACAATCCGCTAAATTATACCGATTGGATAAAACCATCGGAACGGTTATCATTGATCTTGAGGAGGCTTTTAGAAGTCCTGAATCAAGAGCCAACCATATTCTTAAAGAAGGTGACGTATTGGAAATTCCAACGGTTAATCAATTGGTTAGCGTCAACGGTGCCATCGGGCATCCGGCTTTGGACTCGTTGGAAACGATCAGTTCATTCTATATGCCGGGCAGAAGAGCCAAATATTATGTCAAGCATTATGGTGGCGGATTCGACAAATATGCAAAGAAGAAAACGACCAAAGTGGTTAACCCTGATGGTTCGGCTGGCTATACCAAAAAGGTGTTGTTTTTTAATCGATATCCAAGTGTAAAAGAAGGCGCTACCGTAAGCGTTGATTACAAGCAAAAAACAAAACGAGTTAAATTGAAAGAGGAAACTCCAAGAGAGCCTGTCAATTGGAATTTATTGCTTCCGAGTATTATTATAGGTGGAACAAGTGTGATCTCATCAACCATTCTAATTCTTACCTTAAAATAAACCGTAAGAACTATGTCTTCAGATAATTTCAACAGTTACTCATCAGACGATATTAAATTAACCGATATTATTCGGTCGTTCAGGAGTTATTCGGTATTCATTTTCAAAAAATTCTACTACGTAATTCTTGGAATGATATTGATGGGGGTTTTGGGTTACTTTTATGCCACCACTTCGCCTACAAAATACCAAGCCAATGCTTCCTTTAATGTGGTAGATTCTAAAGGTTTAGGCGGCGGTCTGGCAGGATTACTGGGCAACTTCGGATTGGCTTCATTTGGTGGATCAACCTCCAACGAAGTAATGGCGGGATTGATGATGTCGCGGCATATTGTTAAAAATGCATTTTTGGCTGAAGTACCCTATAAATCAGATACGGCTAAGTTAATTGATATTTATCTCGATGTTTATGGGATCCGGGAAGATTGGGAGGAAGACCCGGCTATGAAAGGCTTTCAATTCAAGGCGAACAATGTTTTTGAACTTACCAGAAAAGAAGACAGTTTGTTGAATATCTTTTGGAAACCATTTGTGGAAGATTATCTAGAAGTTGAATTTGAATTGTTGGAAGGATTGGTAAAAGCCAACGTAAAGACTTATTCTTATGAATTTTCAAGAGGCATGTTAGCCAATATGTTGGAATACTCTACGAGATACTTTACCGATAAACAAAGCGAAGGTAAGGTAGAAGCTTATGATTTGGCAGAATACAAAGTGGATTCTATTTCAGCTCTATTGGAAGGCAAAAGAGCACAATATGCCGTTGAGCAAAACAAAAGTTCATTTTTGGTAGATGCCACCGGTTCTGTAGCCTTAACGAAATTAAGTGGTGAAATATCCAACCTTACTTTTCGGTTGGGTACTGCCAGAGAAACCTTAGATGCCGCGAAGTCGGCATTAATGCAAGAAGCCCCGATCATAAATATTGTTGACCATCCTGATTTTGCCACAGATATTAAACGCAAAAAATGGAAACTGTGGGCCATTATTGGAGCCGTTGTTGGTGTAGCGCTATCTATTTTAATTTTGATGTTGGTGAAAGCCGCTAATGATGGTTTTGAAGAAGAAAGAATTCTTCAAGAACAAAATAGCTGATTTTTTCACCAAAAGGGGTTGCCAATTGCCTTCAATAAAGCTTAAATTTATATTT
>JAGQYH010000334.1 GCA_020436175.1 Bacteroidota bacterium | reverse complement strand
CCGGTTCTATTGTCGTTAACAAAAGCGGGAAAAGATTTACGAACGAGGCTAAACCTTACGCCGAAATGGTTCATATTCTTTATGAAAAAAATAAGGAAGAGGAAGGTTCTACCATTCCATGTTACATCATTTTCGATTCAAAATTCAGAAAGAAATATTCATTTGGCATTAAACCGGCAGGTATTGTGCCTAAGAAAGATTTGGAAAGCGGTTATTTTACCAGAGCCAATACCATAAAAGAACTGGGTGAGAAAATAGGCGTGAATGCCGAAAATTTACACGAAACGGTATTGAAGTACAACAAAATGGCTGAAGTGGGCAAGGACACCGAATTTGGTAAAGGCGATAGTGCTTACGACCGATATTACGGTGATCCATCTGTTCAACCCAATCCATGTATGCTGCCCATCTTAAAACCACCTTTTTATTGCGTGAAATTATATCCGGGAGATTTGGGAACAAAAGGAGGCTTAGTTACCAATGAAAAGGCAGAAGTATTAAAAACGGATGGCAGTGTTATCAAAGGCTTATATGCTACAGGAAACACGTCCGCTTCTGTGATGGGCAATACTTATCCGGGAGCCGGAGCAACGATTGGTGCTTCTATGGTTTTTGGCTTTGTCGCAGCCAATGAAGTGGCTTCAAAAGTCGGAGATCAAATTAAGGCTAATGCCTCTGCATAATATTGCTTATAAGATTGTAACTTACATATATCAACGCCACCAAAATGAAAACAACAAAATACATCCTATTCTTCTTTGCATTGCTCTTTATTGTAGGAGGCTTGTGCCTGGGTTTCAATACCGATATGGTTCTATCCAGATGTTTTGCCGACGGAAGATTTTCGGAAACGCATCGTTATTATGCCTCACAGTGGATGGGGCCTTTTATCGGATTAGGTGTTTTTAACTTTCTCATAGCGAGAACGAACATTAGAAAAATGTTCAGGATCGCCATTGCCTCCAACATCGTTGCCTATATTTTCATGGCCGGTAATTTCTGGAGAGGATATATAAGAGAATGGATTCCTTACGAGCGTCAATGTTTGATGGAAGAGATTACTTTTCAAGTGATGTTTTTCAGCATTTTTATTTTCCTCATTCTGTGGGAAGGATATCACGCCAGACAATCAAAAAATTAAAGCTATGAGCACGCAAAAAGCACAACTATCCAATGGCAAAACAGCCTATACAATTCTAGGCAACAGAAATGCCAAACATTTGGTCTTGGTTTTTGGAGGTTTCCATTTTCCAAGAAACTGTGATGCCTTTTTCAACGACCTAAATGACAGTTTAGGCTTCGATTACGGCATCATTTTGTACGATTACTTTGGGCGTGGCGAATCAGATGCACCTGACGGATTGTATGATGTCAACTTTTACATGAAACAGGCCGAGGAATTGATCCACGAGATTCATAAAGATCACAGATCTTATGATGTAATCGGATATTCTTTTGGAGGATCTATTGCCACGCATTTTGCTTACCGACATCCTGAAAAAGTCAACAAATTAATTTTGTCCGGCGCATGGGGCACCTGGGAGCCTTTCCCGGCGGCCACTTATTGGATGACTAAATTAGGAATGTCGAACGTTTTGTACAAAGCCTATTGGAAGGCTATGCCCGGCGCATTGAAAAAAGGATTTAATCAACCGGATCAAGCCATTATCGATAATATGCTAAAAGTTGAAAATGAGATTATTTCACGCACAGAAGGCAATCTTAAAAAAGCCATTTTAAGTACCTTCAGAAACTTTGCGCGTAATACGCAGGAAATCGTTAAATCCATTGCTACTCATCCCCGAAAAGTATTGTTGGTGTGGGGTGATAACGATCAAATTGCACCTTATAAATTTGCCAAAGCCATGCATGCCGTAATGCCCCATTCTACGTTGGTTGGCTTAGATGGCAATCATAATGACCTTTGGTTAGTGCCTGATAAAGCAAAAAAATTGAAACAAGAAATGATCAAATTTCTAAAAGAAGAGAATTAAAATGTCAGATAAAAACATACACTTAGTATTAGGTGCCGGCTTATTGGGAAAAGCCATCGTAAAAGAGTTATTAAAAAAAGGAAAAAAGGTTCGTGTTTTTGATATTCGGCCTTATGACAACCCCAAAACGGATAATGTTCAGGGCGACTTGACCGTTGCGGCTGATCTGGATAAAGCTTTCAAAGATGTTGAGGTGGTGTATCACAATGCTTCTGTGATCGATTGGAATCCAAACGGTTCCCCTTTATTGGAAAAAGTGAACGTACAAGGCACCCAAAATATAATTGATGCCTGCGTAAGAAATGGTGTTCCAAAATTGGTATACACCAGCTCAATGGATGTGGTGTATGGCGGCACACCAATCAAAAACGGAGATGAATCGTTGCCTTATCCTGAACATCATTTAGATCCATATTCCGAATCTAAAACTAAAGCAGAAATATTGGTGCTAAAAGCCAATGGTAGAAAAGATGGCGAAGTAGAATTAACCACCTGTTCGCTGAGAGTGACAGGATTGTATGGCGAACATGATACGGTAAAATATCCTGTGATCATGCAAACCTACAGAGATGGTAAAATGCGTAGAATGGGCAATGGAAAATCAAAGTTCAGTAATTTATATGCCGG
>JAGQYH010000333.1 GCA_020436175.1 Bacteroidota bacterium | reverse complement strand
TAATAGCCTTTATCAGATCTACCGGGCATTTTAAAAACAATATAGATTCGATCCTGAGGAACATTACGATGAACGGTTTTGTGTTTTGGCTTGCTTTGCGAAGGTTCTTCAGGTAGAACGTTCCTTTGAATATCACGATTTTCAATGACTCCCAACAATTGGTCGGAAATGGATTTGACCGATGATAGACTGGTATTACCACAAATGCAAAGAATAGCATTGTCTGGTTGATAGTGATTAGTATAAAAACTGACAACATCCTCTAAAGAAGCATGGCGTATATGACTATAGTCTTTACCAATCGTAGGCCATTGATAAGGATGTACCTCATATACCATGGATCTGATCAAGTGCCATACATCTCCATAGGGTTTGTTTGTATAGTTTTCCTTGAATTCTTCAATAACAACTTTCTTTTGGGTGGACAAAGAGTGCTCATTGATATTTAAGTGCTGCATTCGATCCGCTTCTAACCAAACCGCTAATTCCAGATTCTCTTTAGGAAGCTTGATGTAATAATTGGTGAAATCGTTATTGGTAAAGGCATTGTTGGTGCCACCGGCTTGTTGAATGGGATGATCGTAGCTGGATTGATTGGTGGTACCTTCAAACATTAAATGTTCAAACAAATGAGCAAATCCCGTTTTATCCTTTGTTTCGTTGCGGGCACCAACTTTGTACAATACATTCACTACTACAAAAGGAGTAGTCTCATCTAAATGATGAATAAGTGTTAGGCCATTGGAATATTTATGCTTAGTAAAGTGGATCATTGTTATTACTTAATAGAAGTGCAAAGCTAAAATAACTAGCTGATTTATCTAATATCCTTATTTCACGTGTTTGCTATGCTCATTTAACTTTAAGGAGCATTCAAATGTTCTCCAAAAGTTAAATAAAAACGGAATGTGGTCGGTTTAAACCATCAATTACTATTTTTGTTATCTATGTTGATGCAATTGCAGAATTTATATAAAAAGGCGCTCAATTTTGAATTTTTAACCTTGGAGGAAGGCGTGTATTTATATCACCATGCCCCAACAGCCGAGTTAATGGCCATCGGACATCAATTGCGAATGATCCAAAAGCCTGACAATATAGTTACTTGGATAATTGATAGAAATGTTAATACCACAAATGTATGTGTAGCCAATTGTAAGTTTTGTAATTTTTATAGAAAACCGGGTCACCAAGAAGCATATATTACAGATATTGACACCTATAAGTTGAAAATAGAGGAAACTATTCAATATGGAGGCGACCAACTCTTGTTGCAAGGCGGCCACCACCCTGATTTGAGTTTATCCTATTACGTAGATCTTTTCAAAGAGTTAAAGTCCCTATATCCCGACATAAAGTTGCATGCCTTGGGGCCTCCGGAGATAGCCCATATTTGCAAATTAAGTGGTTTGGATCATTTGACAGTACTTCAAAAGTTGAAAGAAGCCGGATTGGATTCATTACCGGGAGCCGGCGCAGAGATATTAAGTGATCGGGTGAGAAGATTGTTGGCCAAAGGGAAATGTACAGGGAAAGAATGGTTGGATATAATGAGGGCGGCTCATAAAGTAGGCTTAACCACTTCTGCCACCATGATGTTCGGTCATATAGAAACCATTGAAGAAAGAATCCAGCATTTGATTTGGTTGAGGGAAGTTCAATCTGAGAAGGGGGAAGGTGCAAATGGCTTTCTGGCATTTATACCATGGCCCTTTCAAGATGAAGGCACATTATTAAGGAGGATGAGAAATATTAAGAACCAAGTGACGGGTGATGAATATGTTAGGATGATCGCCTTAAGCAGAATGATGTTGCCGAACATTAAAAACATCCAGGCCTCATGGTTGACGGTAGGTGAAAATGTAGCGCAATTGTGCTTACATGCGGGAGCCAATGATTTTGGATCCATTATGATAGAAGAAAATGTGGTATCGGCAGCCGGTGCTCCACACCGATTTACTTCACAAGCTATTCAGCAATCTATCAGAAATGCCGGCTTTGAACCAAAACTTAGAGATCAGCAGTATAATTTCAGAAAAATTCCGGCGATCATTAAGCAACAGGTAATTACCTATTAGTCCTCTTTTCTGGAGCAAAAAGCTTGGTTAAAATTAGTTTTACTTCTGATAAGAATATCTTAATGTTGGGCGATATTGGTGATTTTTGATAAAGTTATATCCTCAAATTTGAATATCCATATTGGCTTTGTATAAAAAAGGCATTACTTAAGTTGGCATTACCGCATTATTTTAGGTCACAAAACTTAACATCTTTAACATAATGTGAATATTGACGCATTGACTTAACATAATTTGTAATTACTTTTGTTAAAAGTGTGAGGGATTTAGTTTTTTTTAATGAAAATCCCTATACTTGCCCTTTGTAAATTTTAACGGAACTTTACATTAGTTAACAAAACAAGTCAGAGTTTTATGAAAAAAAGTTTGTTTTTGCTATTCCTTGGCGTAGTATTTATGTCATCGCAGATAATAGCGCAAATGTCTGTCTCTGGTACAGTATCTGATGCAGACGGAGAACCACTCATTGGAGTGAACATTGTAGAAAAAGGGACAACAAATGGAACTGTTACCGATTTAGACGGTAATTATTCTATTAAGGTCGCTGATGG
>JAGQYH010000332.1 GCA_020436175.1 Bacteroidota bacterium | reverse complement strand
CTAATTTTCTTTGAATAGAAACTTTGCTTCCTTTGTTTTTCGTTTCTGTAAATTTTAAAAGTCCGACCACTCTAACGGCTTCCTCATCGCATCCATAACCGATTCCTTTGATGACTTTTATATCAGAAACATGACCATCAAAATTAACCTTAAAAGAAAGTAACACTTTTCCACTGATGCTATATTCTAAGGCTTCGTTGGGATATTGTAAATTTTGATTGATAAATTGGATCAATGCATTTTTACCGCCAGGATATTGAGGTTTGCTAACGAATGCATCTTTGTCCAATTGTTTTTTCAAGATAGTGCTGTTATTTGTTTCTAATTTAAGATATTTGTACTAATGGAAAGTATTATTGTTTACGTCATAATTGGTATTATTTATTTCGTAGCAAAAGCTATGAACAAAAATAAAAAGGGTAATACTGTACCTCCCAAAAGAACACAAAAGGGTGCTCAACCACATCCACAACCCAAGCACCAAACGGAACAAGCACCTGCAAAACCGGCTACATTTGAAGATTTGTTAGGCGAATTGTTAGGGGAACAACCAAAAAAACAAGTAGTTCCTCCTCCGGTTGAAGTATCTGAGATTGATGAAATGGAGTTAGCTCGTCAAAGAAAATTGGAAGAGGAGAGAACTCGACGGCAAAAACAAAGAGCTGAAGCCAACCGAAAGGCAGAGCTTCATCAACAGGAAGTTTTAAGGAGAAAAGCCATGATGGCTAAGTTGGCGACAGAATCGCACCAAGATTTTAAGAAGCCAAAGAAACAAAAGTCTGAAAAGGTTAAAAAGGCATTCAATTTAAAAGATGCTATTATTGCCCAAACTATTTTAGAAAGACCTTATTTAGATTAATTCCTATCTGCTCAAAACCGATAAGGATATTTTAGATCAATTGATCTCCTTCTGATCTCGTTAAGCTCAAATGACTGATTATGCTATTTGGATTAGGGATATTGGCAAAAAATATCAGAATGATCAAGATAGCTCCTGCCAAAAACAATATATTAGACTCTATAAAGGCAAAAAATATAATATTGATCATTCCTCCCATTTCAAATAATGCATTGCGAATGATAAATGCAGATTTATATTGTTCCAATTTTTGAGACAATGACAGGTCGGAAGTTATTTTCTTTTTAAACTGATTAAAAAGAATACTGCCCACCAACAAACCACCTATAACGGCTATTATTCCAATGACATAGAGCAGTTGATGATCTTTGTTAATATTAAAAGTGAGCGTATTGACGACAAAAATGCTAAGTATGCCTAAGATCAAAACTTGTCCGGCCAGCAATCCTAAATGAAGAATCAAAAGATTTTTTACTTGTTCCTTAGGAGATAACATTTTTAATTATAAATTTTAACTTTTTCCTCGTTTTCTACCGGAATAGTATTGTCGAATAGTTTGATGAGCTTAGCTAATTTATCTTTAAGTGTTTTACGATGCACAATGAAATCTAGAAAACCCTTATCCAGCAAGAATTCTGCTGTTTGAAAACCTTCTGGAAGGTCTCTTTTAATAGTTTCTTTGATTACTCTCGGACCGGCAAATCCTATTAATGCTCCCGGCTCAGCAAAATTGATATCTCCCAACATAGCAAAAGAAGCGGTAACTCCTCCGGTAGTTGGATCTGTCATCATTGAGAAAAATGGAATTTTGGCGTTAGCCAACTGGGTTAATTTAGCTGCAGTTTTGGCCATTTGCATCAAAGAAAAAGCAGATTCCATCATTCTTGCGCCTCCGGATTGTGAAATGATCAAAAGCGGTTGCTTGTTTTCAATACAAAAATCAATGGCTTTAGTGATTCTTTCACCCACCACTGAGCCCATAGAACCACCAATAAAGGAAAAATTCATGCAAGCCACCGTTAACTCCAATCCGTGAACAGTACCACTAACTACTTTAATGGCGTCGGTTTCTCCGGTTTTCTCTTCTGTTTCTATCAATCGCTTATCGTATCTTTTCAGATCCGTAAATTCAAGAAAATCGGAGGATCGGATATTATCAAATAGCAGCGTACATTCCTTTATATCATCAAAAATAATATTGAAATAATCATTGGGCTCAATTCTGTCGTGGTGATTGCAATAAGGACAGGTCTTTAGACTCTCTGTATGCTCTTTAACCGAAAGTGTTTTCTTACAGTCAGGACATTGATGCCAAATGCCTTCAGGAACTTCTTTCTTTTTCCTGGTAGTGATACCTTTCCATTGTCTGCTGAACCAACTCATATAAACCGGCTTTTAGTACAATTGAGTACTAATCTTTTGCGGTAATGAAATTATAGATTTTTTTTTAGATATGTTATGCGATATCCACCGCACTATCTAAATAAACATCTTGAATGGCATTTAAAATGGCAATTCCATCTTTCATTGGTCGTTGGAATGCTTTTCTTCCTGAAATTAATCCGCTTCCACCTGCACGTTTGTTGATGATTGCTGTTTCAACTGCTTCGGCCATGTCGGATGCACCACTTGAAGCGCCACCACTATTGATCAATCCTGCTCTGCCCATATAGCAATTGGCTACTTGATACCTGCATAGGTCAATAGGATGATCACTCGATAACTCACTGTACATCTTTTCATGTGTTTTACCGAAACCTATCTTTTTGAAACCAC
>JAGQYH010000331.1 GCA_020436175.1 Bacteroidota bacterium | reverse complement strand
CTTTACCGGAGAAGGTGGCACAAGTGAAGGAGAATTTCACGAAGCTTTAAATGTAGCAGCCGTTTGGCAATTGCCGGTAATTTTTCTGATTGAAAACAATGGCTATGGTTTGTCTACTCCGGTTAGTGAACAATACCGATGTGAGCATTTATCCGATAGAGGGATTGGCTATGGCATGCGATCTTACCGAATTGATGGCAATAATGTTTTAGAGGTATTCAACACTATTAATACGGTAGCGGAAGAGATAAGACATCACCCTGAACCAATTATGATCGAATGTGTAACCTTTAGACGAAGAGGACATGAAGAAGCCAGTGGCACTAAATATGTGCCGGACGAATTGATGACATTTTGGGAGCGAAAAGATCCGGTGGCCAATTACGAACAATTTCTTTTAAAGGAAGGAGTTATCAAGCCTAAACAAATTGAAGATTGGAAAAACGTAATCACAGAAGAGATCAACTTAGCTTTGGATATAGCGGACAATGCTGCTTATCCTTCTGTGGATAGTCGACGTGAACTGGATGATGTCTTTCAAACTTACCTTCAAAAAGTATTGCCTCCACAAAAGGAAACATATAGAGAGATTAGGTTTATTGATGGGATTTCCGAAGCTTTACATGAAGCGATGAAAAAGTATGATGAGTTGGTGTTGATGGGACAAGACATTGCCGATTACGGAGGTGTTTTTAAGATCACACAGGGATTTATTGAGCAATATGGTAAGGAAAGAGTGCGCAATACGCCCATTTGTGAATCGGCCATTGTAGGCATTGGACTAGGTTTAAGCTTCAAAGGCATGAAATCCATGATCGAAATGCAATTTTCGGATTTTGTGACTTGTGCTTTCAATCAGATCGTTAATAATTTAGCCAAAAGTCATTACCGCTGGGGCGCCAATGCTGATGTGGTGATCAGAATGCCATGTGGAGGGACAGTAGGCGCCGGTCCATTCCATTCACAAACGAATGAAGCGTGGTTCTTCAAAACACCCGGATTAAAAATTATATATCCTTCCACTGCGGAAGATGCCAAAGGTTTGTTGTTGGCGGCTTTTGAAGACCCGAATCCTGTATTATTTTTTGAGCATAAAGCATTGTATAGAGGCATTTCCGGCAACGTTCCGGAAGGTTATTATACTGTTGAAATTGGAAAGGCTCAATTGTATACTTCTGATTCTTCGCTACAAGCGAAACAATATGATCACTCGCTGCAAGCGAGCGATGGTAGCGATGATGATGCCGTAATCATTACTTACGGATTAGGCGTACATTGGGCCAAACAACTCGTTGAAGAGAAAAAATTAAACGTTTCCATTTTAGATCTGAGAACTTTATCGCCACTTGATTATCCATCTATTGATGCTATCGTAAAATTTACTCATCGAGTTTTGATCTTGCATGAAGATACTTTAATTGGGGGTATTGGAGCAGAACTTTCGGCATATATTACTGAAAACTTGTTTGAATATTTAGATGCGCCGATCATGCGAGTAGCAAGTTTGGATACGCCCTATCCGTTTGTAAAAGCTTTGGAAGATGATTTCTTACCGGTAAAAAGATTGGAAACGCAATTAATGAAGTTGTTGGAATATTAGATCTTATTTGGCACTTTATTTTTATCCATCAACGTCCACTGCGTGAGACATCAATGGGTATGTAGTATTTATAGAAACAGATTACTATTTCGTTTGTATCAGATCTCCTGATGTTTATCAAAACCTTCTAAATAGTCGCCTACTCTTCTTAAAAAGGAACCGCCCAACTTACCATCAATAATTCTATGATCGTATGAAAGGGATAAAAACATCCTTTGTCGTATCGCAACAATATCACCATATTCGGTTTCCAAAACCGCCGGTTTCTTATTGATGGCTCCGGTGGACAAAATGGCCGCCTGTGGCTGATTAATAATGGGTGTGCCCATGGTATTGCCAAAAGTGCCCACATTGGTTAAAGTAAAGGTGCCGTCTTGGGTGTCTTCGGGTTTCAATTTTCCATTACGAGCTTTATCCGCCAACTGGTTTACTTGTTGAACCAAACCCAACAGATCATATTCGTTGGCATTTTTAATAACCGGAACAATTAAATTGCCAGAAGGCAATGCCGTAGCCATACCAATATGTATGAACTTCTTCACTAGAATACGCTTGCCATCCACCGAAGAATTAATCAATGGAAAATCTACAATAGCCTTTGCCACTGCCTCCAGAAAAATGGGTGTAAATGTCAATTTGCCACGATACTTCTTTTCATAAGCCTGCTTGTGTTGCTCTCTCCATTCTACAATATTAGTTACATCAATCTCCAAAAAAGAAGTAACGTGTGGCGATGTCTGCTTGGAACGAACCATATGTTCGGCGATCAATTGGCGCATTCTGTCCATTTCAATGATCTCCACATTGTCCGTTGATGGACTTTTAGTACCGGTAATGAAAGTAGTTGGCTGCCTACTTTGTAGGTATTTTTCAATATCCGACCTATTCACACGCCCATTGGTGCCACTGCCTTTGAGTTGATCCAATTCATCCAAACCAATGCCTTCTTCTTGAGCAATCTTTTTTACCAAAGGAGAATAGAAACGCCCTTCTCTTCTCGTAATATGCTGTTCCTTTTTAACTACATCCTTATGTT
>JAGQYH010000330.1 GCA_020436175.1 Bacteroidota bacterium | reverse complement strand
AAGGCTACTTAAAATTGATAAGACAATAATGGTAAAGTACCAAAATGTAGAATTACGGATCAATTTAGTTGACATCGAATTAAAATTTAGTTGGCTCATCTCTTGATTTAAAATTAATACCTTGAATTTTCAATGTGCAGTTCACTGATCATTGAAAATGTTACCACAATTAATAAAAACAAATAGGAGTGTTTTAAATTTCAACTACAAATAAGTCAAAAAAGGGAATATGAGAAAACAAATATAAGTGTTTCAATTGATTCATTAAAGCAATTTGAATTTTGCATTGAACTGATCATCAATAAAATGGAATAAAGACAAGGATATTAGTTTCTTTCAGAAGATAAGCCGGTAGTAGTCAACAGCATGATAAAACTGGTTATGCCTATCCATCCATAAACTAATTGCGAAAAATTCAACCCTAGCAACAGCTGCTGAGTATCCTTTACAAATTCTATCAAAAAGTTGAATAGGGAAGTGCCGATGAGCAAAACCAACAAAAGTTGTCCTTCGATCCAATGCTTCTTGAAAGCTATCAAGAGAAAAATGAACAGAAAAAGATGGCTTAAGCTGATGTAGATCGGTGTTGGATGTACAGGTAACAAAGTAGGTGCTGAACCATGCAAAAAATACATTCCCCACGGTAAATTTGTAAATCTGCCATAACATCCATGTCCATCGAAAAGACAGGCATTCGCCTCCAAAATGATAAAGAAGCAAACTACAATGGCCATAAAATCACCTAAAGTGTTAAATCGGTTAATGGGATATAAATAGTTATCAAACAGCACTAAACAATATATCAGAAATATGAATCCTAAAAATTTCTTGCTTTGACCAAACTTAATTTCAAATGTTGGATCATTTAATACAAAACTATAGGATTGCCCTTCTATAAAGGCCAGAAAATAGGTAGCAAAATAGCCTACCACTAATAAAATACCAATGGTTAACAGCGAATAAGCCAGCGGTGGTTTAGAAGGTACTTGTCTATAAAACCAACGCCCGAATACGAGAGATAACAAAATGGAAAGAACTGTTATTAGTTCAAACCAACTGATCTTTATCCCTAGTATCTCGGGCGCCGGAAACAATAAAGTCGCTTTTTATTTCAACAAATTAATTCCTTCGTCAACCACTTTGTTAAGCTCACTATCTGCATCCATATAAGTTTTAGCCAATAATAAATAGGCGGTTAAATTCTCTGTTGATTGCTTGGTAAGTTTAGCTTGATTTGATCCTTGAGCATTAAATTCTTTGATCAAGTCACTCATTAACTGTTGAGCTTTAGCATCATTATTCATCTTGCTTAAAATGTCGATGACCTCATCTTGGTGCTTTACGATCTTTCTCAATAAAGCATTTAACTGAACGTCATCATTCGCCGCAAGAACTTTAGCAATCGTTCTTATTTCAGTGGCATTATCAGTTGCAAAGCTGGCATATCTATTAGCAACGATCATACAACCATTAGTAGGAGAAGATGGATCTGGACAAACATTCGGACAAGATCCACCGCAATCAACGCCAATTTCATCACCGTCCTTTTGACCATTATTACATGTTGATGAACAAGGAACACAGCTACCGCCACAATCAATTCCGGTTTCATCTCCATTTAAGATTCCATCATCGCAAGTTGGGTTAGGAGCAATACTGCAAACATTAAAGGCATTGCTCAAAATGTTTGGAAAGCCACCGACCAAGGCTGCTTCCATTCTAGCCGACTGACCTTCCGTAAACATATACATACATGCCGGATAGGTATAATCCATAAAATTCATATGTAAATCGGGACTACCACAAGACGATTTGCCGATGTTAGGACAACCACTGTTACTCTCATAAGCACTAGGCGTATCATCCACAAAATCAGTTGCCGTACAAGGACCATCACCCCAAATATGTCTTAAATTAAAGAAATGTCCCATTTCGTGTGTCAGGGTTCTTCCTAAATTATATGGAGCACTTGGTGTTACAGCGGGACATCCGATACCGGAACCAAAGGCGCTTCGTGAAATGGTAGCGCCATCACCATTTCCGGCACCGGGAATGGATTGAACAAATCCCAATAGTCCCGGAGTTAAGTTTCGGACAAATACGTTCACATAGTTGGCCCAATCGCTGTCTTGATCGCCGCTTGTTTGATTAACGGTCACTGCCGGATCACCATCAACTAAGCCAAAACCGGCAGGGTGATTTTTATCTGCCAAGTAAAAACGGATACAAGTTTCACCTGTATTTACGCCCGGAAAAGTAGGTGCAGCAGCATCCCATAAATAAAGATCACTGTTGCTTCCTTGAAAATCGGCATTTAAAATATTGATTTGGTTTTGAGCCAAAGCTCTTAAACATTCAATATCAGGATTACCAATATTTTGAAAATGAATCGCTACAGGTATGATCACAGGATCATCACAGATGGCTCTTGCCTTGTTTTCAAAGAGAGCAATAGCGGCTAACTTTTCTTCATATGCTTTTCTGAATTCAGGATTTTGCAAATTCTTAGCCATCTTTTCTTGAGTGGCGCAGATTTCATGAGCCATAGTAATTTCAGCTGTTTCGTTGGCAACAGGCAGTAATTCGTCTTTCTGACAGGAATATAATCCAAAAATTAAGCAGCATAAGCCATACAAAAGTGATTTTTTCA
>JAGQYH010000032.1 GCA_020436175.1 Bacteroidota bacterium | reverse complement strand
CTCTTCTAATGGCTCGGTGATCTGTGATTCAATAATGTCAGCATTCGCGCCACTGTAATTGGTTTGTACGGTTACGATCGGTGGATCCACACTAGGATATTCACGGACACCCAAAGAAGTGTAGCCCAACACACCCAACAATACAATGATGATGGCAAATACAATGGAAAGTACCGGTCTTTTTATACTTAAGTCAGATAAGGTCATAGTCGTAAGTTTATTGAATTGATTGTAAGCTTACTTCCATTCCGTCTTTAACTAACAGTAGTCCTGTTGTGATCAAGGTGTCCCCCTCCTGAATACCGGATAAGACATTCACTTTTTCTGCTGTTCGGTTTCCGATCTCAATCATTTTTCTTACTGCTTTGCCATTTTTTAGCTGATAAACTGTTTGCTCATTGATCTCAGGGACAACAGCCTGAGTAGGCACCATTAGTGCATTATTCACATAATTGGTGGCCAATAAAACTTCTGCAAATGTTCCGGGCATAATTAGTTTTTTAGATGGCTGCTGCAAAAGAGCACGAGCATTGATCGTTCTGGAGGATTCACTGATCATTGGGTTGATAGCATATATTTTAGCATTTAAAGTGTCTTTATCTATCAAGACTTTCACCATCTTACCGATTTCAACACTGGCATGATGCTCTTGAGGCACTTCAAAATCCACTTTTAATTGACTCACTTCTGTTAGAGTGGTAATGATATCCCCTTCCCTTAAATAGGCCCCTTTACTAAAGTCGCGCATACCCAACTGTCCGGAAAAAGGGGCGGTCACATTGGCCAGATCAATATTGATCTCCAATTGTTTGATGTTTGATTTTAAGCTTTCCACCAACGAAAAGGCAGTTTCAATTTCTTCTTGCGTACTGCCTTCAATCTCCAACAATTTCTTTTTTCTTTCCAGATCGCTATTGGCTGCATCTAATTGTGCTTTAAGACCTAACAACTGAGCATTCCAATTTCTGTCATCGATATGCACAATGGATTGTCCTTTATATATTTTTTGACCTTCCTTGAAATGAATATCCAATACTTGCCCGGAGATTGGTGATTTTAACTCAACGCTTTCATTGGCCAAAAGAGTAGCTGTTAATATAATTTCATTATTAAAAGGTTCGGCTACGATCTTATAGCCTTCAACCGCTAAAGTTCTTTTAGGCGGCATAGCCTGCTGTTCGGAAGCATCTGAACCACCGCAACTTGCTAATACTGTCAGGGAAAATAGTAAAATTAAATTCGTATAGTTTTTTTTCATGTGTTATGACTTGGGATTTCGTTTAAATGCTTTTACAACAAATTTTGGTTCCGGAAGGTTATATATAGTAGTGTTAAGTTTATCCATGCATTTTGTAAAAAAGAGTTTTTCTTCCTCCGTAAATCCTTCTAGTAAGATATCATTGGTTTGCTCGATAGCCGTTTTCAATTTTGGTAATAAAGCCATTCCTTTTGGCGTAACTTCCAATTTATGACAACGTTTATCCGAATGATCCTGACTTCTTACTACCAGATCTCGCTTACTTAAATAATCTACTTTGCGCATCGCTGCTACTTTGTCAATTTTCATAGCGTGTGCCAGATCATTTTGAGTAACTTGACCGCTGTGCTCACACAAATAAATCATAGGTGCAAATCCGCGTTCAAGGCCATGTGGCTTCATCAATGACGACAGTGTACTTAAATACACTTCCGACATTCGAGCCATTTCATAACCATATATTTTTGTCTTACTCAATCAGCAATAGTTAACCTAACCAAAATAATGGTTACAAATGTAACTAGTTGCAGAAGATGTAATCCTTAAAAACCGTTAAAAAATTTAGTTATTTTTTGGAGTAGATCACTTCATGACAAACCGGATGATTTTTCTTGATATGATCTTTGGTGGCGGCAATGCCCACTAGAAATCCAAATCCCAAACATAAAACAGCTACTATTCCCCATACGGCCAGTTTTCTGGTTACTTTAAAAAAGAAGCTGACGATTACTGCCAAAAGTAGTATTCCAATAATTATTTTTACTTGATTCGGATCCATGGTATTGATTTTTGGTCAAGATAAAATTTTTTAGGTAATTGACTTGGATGGTAATCTCTAATATAGCGAAATAAAAAAAGGTCATTTCGTTTGAAATGACCCATTATAAATTCAATTGAAAATAGTTTTACTCTCCTTTCAACTCTTTTACTTTATCCAGCATATTCATATTAGCATAAATTCTTTCCAATGCTCTTTTTACAGCCGTATTGTCTTTGTCCAAATTATAAGCTTTTTCCAAATAAGGTAATGCTTTATTGTAGAACTCATCACGTTTTGGTTCTAATTTTACAGCTTCCTTCCAATCCGTCATGTCATTCATTTGCGTTTGGATGTTTCAACAAATGTAGATAATAAAATTATTGATTGATCAAAGTAACCTTAAAATGCCATCAATTTTAGTTTTTGATCTATGTTCCCTATTAAGAAATATATTCAAGACTCAAACCTATTTTATAATAATCAATGTAGATTCTTTCGGGTCAATTTGAATTTTACCTAATTGATCAATAGCTGATTGCCCTAGCAATAATGGGGCACCTAATTCATGAATAATCGCAGCCTTTACATTTCTTAAAACTAAACCACCAAATTCGAGTTTTCTAATTACAATAGTAGTTCCTTCAGCTATTTGACCATTAGCAATATTATAACTCGTTGTACCTATTATATCTTTCTCATTTAAATATCCATGTTTAAACATAAATAGTGCTTCAGTAAGAGAGATGCTAACATCGCTTGCCCCCGTATCAAAAACAAAATCCATTTCAGCCAAATCATTTATTTTACATGGGATTTTATATGTACCTCCAGGATCTTTTGTCATTTGAATTTTTTTGACGGAAGATGTTGAAGAAGGAGTAGAATTAGATGGCTTACTAGTGGGTACGTTTTTCCATTCAGAAGTTGTAGACAAGGGTTCTAAAGTTGACGAAATTTTCCATTTCCCCTCTTTCATCTCCTTTATCTTATCTAGTTTATTCATGTTTGCGTAAATTCTTTCCAAAGCTCTCTCAACAGCCGGATTTCCGCTGTCAAGATCATATGCCTTTTCCAAGTATGGTAAAGCTTTAATATACCACTCATCTCTTTTAGGCTCAAGTTTAACCGCTTCCTTCCAATCCGTCATATCATTCATTTCCTTAATTACTGCATTAGCTTGTTCATTGTACATTGCCCCTACATTTAAATAAGCCGCATGATAATTAGGATCAACAGCAATAACTTGATTATAAGCTGCTATACACTCATCTCTCTTGCCCAATTTGTCGTAAGCCAAAGCCAAGTTAAAATAAAGATCAGGATTGTTTGGTTTTGCGCTAATAGCTTCTAACAACTTATCAATGGCTTTATCGGATTGATCTGTACCAATGTAGTAATTCAATTCGGAATCGGCTAAACTTTCGTTCTCAGGATACTTTTGTCGACCTTCCTCAATGATTGACTTGCCTTCTTCATAGCTTCCTCTACTGATGAGAATAGAAGCTAAATTGGCATATACTTTCTCGCCTGCCGCATTGATCTTAATCAAATTGCTGTAAATATCTGCTGCTTTATCATAATCCTGCGCATTCAAAGCACAAAGCGCGGCATTCTCCAAACCATCTTTCTTGATCACATCAGCATCTGCTCTGTCACTTTCTGAAAGTAATGATTGCGCATCCATATAATCGATCATTTCAGTGCTTCTCAAAAAGCCGTTCATAGCATTTTCAAACTCTCCTGCATTAAATTTACCTACGGCCTTTTCGAAATGACCTCTGGATACTGTAAACAGTCCATTTTTAATATCGTCTTTGTATCTACCCGGCTTTTTCTCAGCTGCCATATCTAGTTCATAAGCTTTTTTATAGGCCTCATCTGCTATTTGCAGCGAATTTGTTGCCATTAGCAAATCTTCCATTTGCAGCACATAAATCTCTTTGTAAACATCGGCTTTAACCAACCAAGCTTTAGCCATCGTTTCCACCTCAGGATCCGAAAAAGCCTCGGTTATTAAGGTTTTAGCCTCTTTTAATTGTGACTCACTCAAAGCAGTGGAAGCAGCAATGACTTTACCTTTTTGAGCGTGCGATAGTATCGTAGCTGATACTAGAAGTAATATTAGTAATTGTTTCATAGTCAATAATTTATAATCAATTTTTAGTTCCCTTTAATTGTCTTCATCAGAATTTTCTTCAGTTTCAGTTTCAGCCGACTCACCAGTTTCTGCTTCTTCAATTCCTTCTGCAGATGATTCGATCAATTCTTCTTCCTCATCATCAATATCTACCTTAGCCACTGCTGCAATTTCATCATCATCACTTAATCTGATCAAAGTAACCCCTTGAGTCGCTCTTCCCATCACTCTAACGGCATCCAATCTCATTCGGATCGTTAAGCCTGATTTATTGATGATCATCAACTCGTTGTCATCGGTTACTCCTTTGATGGCGATCAGTTTTCCTGTTTTTTCCGTTACATTAATGGTTTTTACACCCTTACCGCCACGATTGATCTTTCTGTAATCTTCTAATAAAGAACGCTTGCCAAAACCTTTGGCTGACACTACCATTAAATTGATGGTAGCCTCTTCATCTCTATTTACACAAACCATGCCAACTACTGCATCATCCTCGCCTCTTAGCGTCATTCCCTTGACACCTGAGCCTGTACGACCAATGGCTCTAACTTGCTCTTCGTTGAACCTAACTGCGTAGCCTTCACTAGAACCGAGAATAATTTCACAATTCCCATCGGTTAAAGCGGCACTCAACAATTCGTCTCCATCTTTAATGGTAATGGCATTGATACCATTAACTCTTGGACGAGAATAAGCTCTTACACTTGTTTTCTTAAGAATACCATTCTTGGTAGCCATGATAATATTGTGGCTATCTAAGAATTCATCATCTGTAAGGTCTGAAATCTTGATAAAAGCTTTCACCTTATCTTCTTTATCCAATTGTAGTAAGTTCTGTATAGCTCTTCCTTTGGATTGTTTACTGCCTTCCGGCACTTCGTATGCGCGCAACCAATGGCATCGGCCACTTTCAGTGAAGAGTAACAGGTAATTGTGTGCAGAAGCCACAAACATGTGCTCAATAAAGTCTTCATCCCGGGTTTTACCACCAACGGCTCCCCTTCCACCTCTTGCCTGAGTTCTGTACTCATCAATATTGGTGCGCTTCATATAGCCTAAATGAGAAATGGTCACTACCATATCATCATCTGCGATGATATCTTCCATGGAGATATCGTCACCGTGATAGATGATCTCACTTCTTCTTTCATCACCATATTTTTCTTTTACTTCTAAAAGTTCTTCTTTGATGATCTCCATCCTCAATTCTAAGCTGGCTAAAATGGCTTTTAGTCTTTCTACTGTTGCCACCACTTCAGCATGCTCTTCTTTCAGTTTATCACGCTCAAGACCGGTTAACTTCTGCAATCTCATATCCAAAATGGCTTTCGCCTGAATTTCAGATAATTCGAATTTTTCCATTAAACCATCCTTAGCTACTTCCGGATTGGCAGCCGCTCTAATCAACTTAATTACCTCATCTAAATTGTCGATGGCGATTAATAAACCTTCTAAGATGTGCAGCCTTTTCTCTGCTTGTTCGAGTTCATATTCAGATCTTCTTATGATCACTTCTTGTCGGAAATCAACAAAATGGCGGATCATATCTTTGAGATTCAACACCTCCGGACGACCGTTGACCAATGCAATATTATTGATACCATAAGAAGTTTGCAGCAAAGTATATCTAAAGAGTTTGTTCAATACAACATGTGCATTGGCATCTCTTTTCAGATCATATACAATTCTCATTCCTTGCCTGCCCGACTCATCCCGAATATCAGATATGCCTTCAATCTTCTTTTCATTGACCAAGTCGGCTGTTTTCTTGATCATAATGGATTTGTTAACCTGATAAGGTATCTCCGTCACTATGATCTGTTGTCTGCCGTTGGCATCTTCTTCAATGGTTGCTTTACCTCTGACCTTTACTTTTCCTCTACCGGTTTCAAAGCCTTCCTTTACCCCATCATAACCGTAAATGATACCACCAGTTGGGAAATCAGGTGCTTTAATGTAAGTGATCAATTCTTGGATACTGATATCTTCATTATCGATATAAGCCAAGGTGCCGTCAATTACTTCTGATAAGTTATGCGGTAAGATATTGGTGGCCATCCCTACGGCAATCCCTGAAGCACCATTAATTAAAAGTTGAGGAATTCTGGTAGGCAGTACAGTTGGCTCTTGCAGGGTATCATCGAAGTTAAACTGAAAATCAACAGTATTCTTATCAATATCCGCTAACATTTCTTCGGCGACTTTTCTAAATTTTGCTTCCGTATACCTCATTGCGGCCGGACTATCGCCATCGATGGAACCGAAGTTTCCCTGTCCGTCTACTAATGGGTATCTTAAAGACCAGTCTTGCGCCATACGCACCATGGTGTCATACACTGAGCTATCACCGTGCGGGTGGTATTTACCTAAAACTTCCCCTACAATTCTTGCTGATTTTTTATAACCTCTATTTGCATACAAACCCAAATCTTGCATGCCATATAGCACTCTTCGGTGCACCGGTTTCAAACCGTCTCGAACATCAGGAAGGGCTCTTGAAACAATCACCGACATTGAATAATCAATGTAGGCGGATTTCATTTCATCTTCTATGTTAATAGGAATAATACGTGATGATGGTTTCTCTTCTGCCATACGCTTCTTTTCTATTTTTAATAAGGTGCAAAGATACTAAATCAGACGCTCAAAACCGCCTTAGTAATCCACAATTTATGGGCTTATTAACGCTTGTTAGCGTATTGAGTATGAAGTATTTAGAAATATGTAATGGTGACAAGTATTCATAAGGAAAAGACATACTTCTTTTCTTGAATGTAATCATTTACAACCCATTCCAAGAATAAGGAAAAAATTTCATGAATTATTCAACGTAATTAGCGGATTGCTAAAACGGCCATATCTTACTCCAGTCACCACCGGTAATTAAAATGGCTTGCAACACTCCGGCCACAGCCCCTAAAATTCCGCCAACCAAAATAAGCAACCATTCATCTTCTTCAAATGCAGGTCGCAAAATTCCTTCAAATTCTTCTCCGGATAAAGCTTGTAATCTGGTTCTCAGCATATTTTCCATGTCAAAGGATTCTTCTGTAAAAGCAAACGATTTTTTCACCGGACCGGGTAAAGCGAATACGAACTTATTGACCAATTTCTTTTTGATACGCATATACTTTTTATGTCCCACCAAAAATTGAATGATCGGCTTAGTATATCCTGCAGATTGATCTAGTGCTTTCTTGACATGCGACTGGACGAGTTTGATGAGTTTATCTACGTTTTTACCATAGATCATTTCATCAAAAATGTTTTGCGAGTTGATGATATGACCGGCAACAATTCTAGCATATTCTGCAGAAACTTCATTCTGCCTTTTAATGAAAAGTCCTAAAAAAGTCCATGGGCCAAATTTTACCGGTGTCAATGGCCTGAAAATTAACTTCAATGCGACCCAATTCGTAGCAATACCGACAAAAAAACCAAATAAAGGCAAGCTTAAATTCAAGTAATCCCAAGATGGAAAATTATAGCTTACCGACCAGAATATTGCCATTTGAAACAATCCGAACAAAAAGCCGAAATATAATCCTGACCGTTGGATAAATTTGAACTCCTCATGCCCTGTTTTTTGAAATATATCGACCATCAATTGTTTATCTCTTACCAACGCTTCGATCACCATTTTCTTCAAATCAAAAAGATCATAAATATTGTCACTTATGTCTTTCATCATTTCTTCGATCAAACTCGGTAGTTCATTCGTAACTCTTGAGTAAATTCTTTCTTTCACAGATTGCGGAAGCGTTTCCCAAAAGGCCAGATCATCATCCTCCATGGTTTCACTCATCACTTTTTCCGTCATGTTAATCATGTGCGGTCCCATTTCTTTTGCCATTTCATACGGATCCAATTGCATGATCACATCTTCAATGGAAATGAGTTTGGAAGTCATTAAATCCACAGAAATACTGGCCATTTTTTCTGCTTTACTGGGGATGATACCTTGCCATCCAATAGGAATTTTACCGATTCTAAACCCTATTAATTCTAAGGGGTAAAAAGTCATTTGAATGGCTGCTACGTTGGTGATATAGCCGATTATAGCACTTATCAAAGGAATGGTTAAGTAGGTCCAGTTATCAACAAAGAAATTGGTAAAAGCAGTAAGTAACATTGGCCGATTTATAGAATTTAGTATTAATATATGGCGAAAATATCATAATTTTCTTATCAATTGCTCACCAAAAATCATTATTTAAATTTAAGTAACGCAATGGAAGACAAGATATTAGATATTAATGAGAAAAACCAACAATTGAAAATTGTTCCTTATTACCTTAAATTTGGATTGATTGCTGTATTTATCAGCATTATTTTTTCAATGATCATCTACTTTGTAGGGCTGGAATTTGAAAGAAAGTACCAATATATGAATTCTTTGGTACCCATTGTATTAGTTGTACTTTGTCTTGTCAACTATAAACAGGATAACGGTAATCGGTTAAAGGGCAACACGGGATTTACCATGGGTTTTCTAATGTTTTTGTTTTACGGAATTGCAATAGGTTTATTTACCATATTGTATGTTAGTGTTATCAGTCCTGATTTTATTGAAGGCATAAAAGAAGTCACTATTGAACAAATGAAAACCAGAGGACTAGATGACGAGATGATTGCCACTCAGATGAGATATGCATCGTTCTTTTTCTCCCCCGCTTGGTTTTTTATCGTAAGCGTGTTAATGAATGTAATAATGGGACTGATCGTATCAGGGATAACAGCTGCCATCATGAAAACGCCACAACATTAGCAAAAGCCAATTTTCTATAAATGCATTCTGGATTTTTTGTTGAGTAACTGTTCTTCGGTTTCTTCGTGATCAGGATCCGGAACACAGCAGTCAACAGGACAAACAGCAGCACATTGAGGTTCTTCGTGCCAACCAACACATTCTGTGCATTTATCTACTACAATATAATATAGATCATCAGAAACCGGTGTTTGCAGTTCATCGGAGCCCACCGTTTTACCATCGTGCAATTGATAATCAGTTTTAACACCTGTACCATCAGCCATTGCCCATTCTACTCCACCTTCATAAATTGCATTATTCGGGCATTCCGGTTCACAAGCTCCACAATTAATACATTCGTCCGTTATTATAATCGCCATTCGTCTTAAAATTTTAGTTTATTGATTAGCTTCGCCAAAGTTTAAACTGGTAGAAGTAAAATCATATCAGCAAATATAATGTTGAAAAACATAAAAAAGTTTATTATTCACGGTTTAAAAATCTAATAACATAAATGATTTTTGAAGAACGCATTAAAACATTTGTAGCATTAGGAGAATATTTGCGCACGCCTTCTACAGCATTGAATGAGGCGATGTCGCTTGCCAATGCCAAGAATAAATGGTTTACTATTGACAATATTCAACGTTCTTTAGATTCAATTGCCTCTGCCTTTCTTGATGAAGGAAGTTTAAAAAGTTGGGCTAATCAATATACATTTAGTGATTCTGTCAAAACTATTGGAGTAATTGCTGCCGGTAATATTCCGATGGTGGCATTTCATGATGTATTGTGCGTGTTGATTGCGGGACATCGATTAAAGATAAAACTCTCAGAAAAAGGAGCAGTTTTACTGCCCTTCCTACTTAACAAACTGATCGATATTGACTCCCGTTTTTCTGATAGAATTGAAATTATTGATCGTTTAGAACAATTCGATGCCGTTATCGCTACGGGAAGTAATAATACTGCCAGATACTTTGAGTATTATTTCGGGAAACATCCCAACATCATACGGAAGAATAGAAATTCCATAGCCATTTTAACAGGAGAAGAATCAATTGAAGAGTTATTTCAATTGGGGGAAGACATTTTTACCTATTTCGGATTGGGATGCAGAAACGTATCAAAGTTGTGGATTCCGAAAGATTATGATTTTAAGAACTTTACAAAAGCCATTGCTCAATACCAAAGTTTGATGGATCACTATCATTATAAAAATAACTTAGATTATAACAGGACACTTTTATTAATGAATCAAATTCCCATGTTAGACATAGATTTTGTGAACGTGGTAGAAAATAAAATGATCCCTTCGCCTATTTCCAATATCCACTATGAGTTTTACGACAGCTTAGCATCCGTAAGAAATGAAATTGACTTAAAAAAGGAAGAGATACAATGCATTGTCGGTTCAATTGAAGCTTTGTGTAATGTGGATTTTGGTAAAGCACAATCCCCGGGATTAACAGATTATGCCGATAATATTGACACTATGTCTTTTTTGGCAAACTTAGCGTAGTTAAAACGCTTACTACAAATTAAATCCGGATGTATATCGCTCCCATTTTTGTAGCAGCTCTTCAAAGTAATCGGGAAGCGGTTGTTCGAAAGACATTCTTTTTTTAGTCACGGGATGCTCAAAACCCAATGACTTTGCGTGTAAACTGTGATACGGCATGATGGTAAAGCAATTCTCAATAAACTGTTTATACTTCGAGTAAATCGTACCGGTAATAATTCTGTCACCTCCGTAATTGTAATCATTGAACAAAGGATGTTTAATGTATTTCATGTGCACCCTGATCTGATGCGTTCTTCCGGTTTCCAATTTACATTCAATGAAAGTAGCATAACCAAAGCGCTTTAGCACCTTGTAATGAGTGATAGCACGTTTCCCTTGGTCACCATCGGGAAAAACCGTCATTAACTTACGGTGTTTAGGATCTCTACCAATATTGACGGATATGGTTCCTTCCTCCTCTTCAAAATCACCCCAAACCAATGCATTGTAAGTCCTTTCTGTGGTTCGATCAAAAAATTGCTTTGCTAAATAGGATAAGGCATATTCTGTTTTGCCCACCACCAGCAAGCCTGATGTATTCTTATCCAGTCGATGTACAATTCCGGGCCGGCTTTCACCATTGATCTCCGGCCATAATGCCTTGTGATGCAATAATCCATTGACCAAAGTGCCTTCAAAATTCCCATGTCCGGGATGTACCACCAATCCGGCTTGCTTATTAACGACCATGACATCGTTATCTTCATATACTATATCCAAACCCACGTCTTGTGCTTCAATAGTATATTCCAATGGAGGCTGAGCCATAACGATGCGGATCTTATCTAGAGGACGAATTTTATAATTAGGTTTGACAGGCTTGTCGTTGACCAATACACTACCGGATTTGGCTGCATTTTGAATTCTGTTTCTGCTTACTTTTTCAAGTTTGTCGCATAGAAACTTATCAATGCGTAATGGCGATTGGCCTTTATCGACTAGAAAACTGTAATGTTCATACAATTCGTCGTTTTCGTCATCAATAATCTCATCTATGTCTTTATGATCCGTCATTACGCCAATTCAAACTTACTTTATTAACACACCTTTTTTTTGCAATACCGGAACCTGGATGAAATGTTCATCTCTCAAACTATCGATAACAAACACATATTTTTTATCGAATAAGTAGCCGTCTTTTGAGAAGCTCACCCAAAACTCATTGTTCAGAATCAATAACTCCTCTCTGATTTCTTCTACTTTAACGCTTGAACCGGCGTCAATGAACTCAAAGAATTGTCTCAATGAAGAAGTTCGGACTGTTTTTTCTTCAATTTCACCGTAACCTTTCGAATTTACCAATACCGATCGGATAACCGAATCTCCCGTATTGATTAAATAAGCATTCCAAACCAATTCATCCCCATCTTCTTCAGGAATAATGGCCATGGCGGTATCTTCCACCTTTTTAAAATCTATATCTTTAAGCATTCCTTTTTATAATTTCTGTTTCAAAAACATCTTCAAAATGTTTCAATATTTTTCCCTTCACTTCTTCCATGTTTATTTCCTTGCCTAATTCCTGTTGCAAAGAAGTTACACCTTTGTCGGCAATCCCACAAGGAACAATATAATTGAAATAGCTCAGATCGGTGTTGACATTCAGTGCCCATCCATGCATAGTAACCCACCGACTCGTTTTTACTCCAAAAGCACAAATTTTACGTTCATTGGGCTGTCCTACATCCAGCCAAACGCCTGTTGCTCCTTCTATTCTATCGCCAATTATTCCATACTCTGCAATGGTTCTGATCATTATTTCCTCCAAAGAGCTCATATAAACTTTAATATCGGCAGAAAATTGATCAAGGTCAATTATTGGATATCCTACAATTTGTCCCGGTCCATGATAAGTAATATCACCTCCTCTATTGTTACGATAAAAATCAATCGACCGTGTAAAAAGTTCATTGGGTTGGAGCAAAAGATTTTTTTCCGAACCACTTTTACCTAACGTATATACATGAGGGTGTTCACATAGAAATAAACGATTTTTCGGAGGGTCAAGGGACGGGTTTGTTTTACGCGCTAATTTTATGGCTACTGAGTGATCGAAAATATCTTGCTGTCTATCCCAAGCGGCCTTATAGTCTATTAATCCGAGATCTGTCAGGTAAACTAAATTTCTATCCGACTCTAAATGATCATCTTCCATTAAGCATTATAACGTTGGAGCATGAAAATTAATTCATGGGCGTTTTACTCAATTCATTTTTCAATTTGGAGATCACTTCAATTTCAATTGGATCAGCATTTCTGTGTTCTGACAGATAAAATGATATCCAATCTGTCAGGTGAATCAGATAGAGTGTTTTAGCAATCTGTGATTTTCCTTTTGAGTTGATCTCAATAATATCCGCACCGCAGAATTTGGCCACTGCTTTCGTGAAATCCATCCTCATCTGATTTCTTTCGTAGTCATCTTCATTTCTCAAAAAGATCACAGCATGACCGGCATAATTACCACGCCAACCCACCAATTCATTGTGATTCATTTCCGGAATAACATGATGCCAACACAGCATTTTGGAGTTTTCGTTTATCTGTTGTCTAAATCTAACGGCAACACCTTCAATCTCCGCATCACAATAGATGATGGGCATTTTATCATGAATTTTGGCTGCAACGTCTTTGGCGATAGAATGAATTTCTTCTGATTCATTGTCCAATAGTTGGATGGCCTTTTTCAGTTCCTTTTTAAAATCATTATTAATCAAACCCAATCCCGATAGAATATAATACAACTGGACAAATGAATATCCAAAACAAGCTCTAGGAGGCATTCCTCCATCTACAGTAATATAATCTAAACCATTGCTACGAGAGAAATCCATGACTTCTCCGCCGCTGGTAATACATACAATCTTAGCTTCTTTACTAAAAGCTTCTTTAAGAGCAGATAAAGTTTCTTCTGTATTCCCGGAATAAGAGGATACAATCACCAATGTATTCTCATTTACGAAGGCAGGAATAAAATAACTTTTATTCACCACAACAGGCACTTTCAGTTTATCTCTTACTAATTCCGAAACGATGGTTCCTCCTATTCCTGAACCACCTAAGCCGGTAATCAGTACATTGTGAATGGCTAAATTGGACTTGGTTAGTTTTACATTTTCCCCAATTTCAATCGCTCTTTCTAATTGATCAGTAAAGCCGTCAATTAACTCATTCATATTCATGGTTGGTCATTTTAAGTTTGCAAAGAAAAGGGATTTTACATTTTATACGTAATGTATTATAACATTTTATGGAAAATTTACCTTTCATGACTCTTATCTGTACGCAACATATCATTTTTAAATTGAAAAAGCATCCATCGCAAAGAAATGGTCAATTAGGGGAACAGGCCGCCTGTAATTTTTTAAAAGAAAAAGGTTATACTATTATCTTTAGAAATTGGCGAACAGGCCGACTTGAAGTAGACATTATTTGTTTCGATCCAATGAAGACACTTGTTTTTGTGGAAGTAAAAACCCGATCGAGTAAGTATTTTGGAGCACCCGGAAATTTTGTAGATGCCAAAAAGCGTAGGCATCTTATGACTGCTGCTGAAGCTTATTGTCAAAAATTTGAACATTGCGCTGAAATTAGATTTGATATTATCAGTATAATTCTTGTAAATGAAACCATTCAAGAAATTGAACATTTTTGCGATGCATTCTACGAAACCGGATAAATTGAAAGAAAACAATGTAGATATTATTATGAGTATACTTAACTTAGCCCAACCTAAAAAAACAATATGAAAAATGTAACCCTTAGTCAATCAAACACATTATTTACAGGCATTACCCAATCCGAGATCAATACAACCAGTGTTAATTTCGGATATTACCAAGTACCGCTGGCCATACGCAATGAAAAATATCCCGATGAATTTAAAACGCTCCCATCCGGACAAGTGCTATTCCCTTTAATAGACGATGAGGTGCCATTACACTTGGGCGACAAAATTGACTATAAGGATTATATCAACTTTTCTGATGACAATGGCAACACACACTTTGCTATTGTTAATCCGGTTAGTAGGAATGTTCTTCAGACAGAAGGAAAATATGCAAAAATTGGTCAATCTGAGAATGGAATAGTTATTCCACCACCTGCCGGTATAACCAATACATCTGTTACAATTCCGGAGATCAGTATTTCAAGTAATTCCATATCCAATGAAATTAGTTTATCAGTCCAAAACACTCCAATATTAATCCCCGTGATTATACCAATTGTAGCTATAGGTAGCACCTATCAATTTTTGGATACTGTCATCCCTTCCAATAGCACTGTACAATTTAATTTAGTACAGTATAAAGGCATTTTTACGAAAGAGATAAAATTAGCGGCTGTTAATGTCAGACTTGCTTCTGTTGACGAATAACAAAAAAAGATATACCAATCAGGCTTA
>JAGQYH010000329.1 GCA_020436175.1 Bacteroidota bacterium | reverse complement strand
CATTATAACGGCTGCTTATTTTGTGTTGTATGAATTTAGAAAAGAACATCAATTAGAAAAAATTGTTGCGTAGCTCTAGCTCTCTTTTATTACCAATGTAAACTCCGTTCTCATTTCATCACCAACGTACAATCTCACAAAATATTTCTGCCCCAATAACCCCAAAAGAGAAACTTTGTATTGCATGTCATATCTGCCTTTAGGTTGGTTTTTCTTGACAATAAGATCTCTTTCGAAATCACCTCTGTGATCGAACAATTGCAGTTTTATATCATCGGTTTCTTGCAAGAAAAATTTCAGGTATAAGGCATAGGCCTTTATTGTTTGATCAACATAATGCTCATTTTTATTGATCAATGACGTATCGAACGCCACTCCAACCAGATCGGCGATGTACGATCTCAAAGGATTCGCCACGTCGGCTTCTCCACTAATATTATAAATAGATTTATTATCGGAAATAGCCCATAAAGCATCCTGCCCCATGTGGTTTTGATAGTTATATTGATAGATATATTGACAAGCCTTAACCAATTTATCATTATAAATAGCACTTGGCACAAAAGTATGTTCAATTCCCGGAGAGCCGTTGGCGGCCTGAATACACATGGCTCTGGCTTCAGCTGTAGCATTATTTTTAGCCTTTACATTCACCAACAGTGGTTCTGTTAAGATCAGATCCTGAATGGTTTCATCATCAGAGTGGAAGATAAATCCCGGATCAGCTGTAATAGAGATGTCCTCATTTTTATGATTAGTGATGTCTACTTTTATGCCGGTTTGGCTAAAATCTTCACTGTCACTACCCGTAATGGAAATCTCTATTGCTTCGTCTTGATAAGCATCCATCAGATTGATGGCATGGGAAAATAGGGGCAGAAACATTAAAATAAAGGCAACGGTTTTCATAAATGTATTTTTGATTAATGGTGATTTAAGTTCTTTAGAAATTTTTGTGCCAAGTAATTTGGAGAACTGATAGATAGTGTTTTTTAACAATCTTAGTGTGTGCTGCTTTGGGCGGTGTTGTTTTGATTTTCTTGTTCAACTACTATGATGTATTCTTTCAATAATGCATCGTTCTGGTAAGATCTTACAAAAAGTTTTTCACCATTCAGATCAGTTAAAGGTAGGTTGTAGTAAATAGCATGATTAAAGCGATGAACATATTTACGATCAACCAAAGATTCCTTTTTTGTTTCATTGGCATTAAGGATTTCAATTTTAATCTCATCTTCTTTGTCGATCTCAAATTCAAACAACAATCGGAGATGATCTTTACCATCAGCCACATAAATTAAATTTTTATCAGCGGGTTGATCGTAATGTTGCACATGCAGTAATTGCGCAATGTAGTGTTTGATGGGTAGTGTAATTTCATCCGGACCATCAATGGCATGAATAGGCTGATCCATATTCACCGCCCAAAGGGCATCTTGTCCGATACTATTGTTGAACTCATTTTGATAGATATATGCGCAAACAGTCCTGATTGGGTCATCCACCATTTTTTGGCAAGTAAACTGGCTATTGGTTGCCGGTTCAATAAGGTGTTTTTGCAAACTCATGCCTTTTACACCAATTTCCGTAAATAGGTTAGGGGTTACATTTTTTTTAAGTTGATCAACTGTCACCCAATCACTGGTTGAGTGAGTAGAGGCCGTTAGCAGATATCCCGGTTCTATTTCAATTTGAATATTTTTATCAGAAGTGTTTAAGATAGTGATCATCAGATTTTTATTTGGAAACATAAAGTTATCCTCTTCAATTTTCTTGATACCAACGTGAATGTCTTCATCCGCAATGGCATCCAGCAGCGATATCGCATAACCGGGGGTAAATGTGACAATGATCAAAAAAAATCCTATGAATCCTTTCATGCCGTTTTAATTTGTTTGATGGAAAATGGTTACTTACTTCAAATTGCGCTATCTTTACTACCCGGAAAAATGACAAATAAGTTCAAAAGTTGTCATTGATGCGGAATTATCAGTACAAACGCCAACACTTGAAAAAATAGTATGTCAGATGAAGCTTAGGATTTCATTGGCATAGATATTGACTATTGGAGAATTGGAATTTTTTTGAATAACTACTGTCAAAATGACTGCGAATGATATTTGAGCAACACTGGATGGACGATGCGAATGAAGAAGATGTGGAAATGATACCACTTCTGACGGTTAATGAAGAAGATGATGAGCATGCAGATGCGGAATACAATGCCTCTTTACCGATTTTACCGATAAGAAATAATGTACTTTTTCCCGGCGTAGTGATCCCAATTTCCGTGGGTCGTTCAAAATCTACCAAAGCAGTTAATGCTGCCTACAAAAAGGACAAGATCATTGGTGTTATTTCACAAAAGGATACTGAAACAGAAGAACCAGAGTTCAATGACTTACAACGAATTGGTACCATTGCCAAGATCGTTAAGATGCTGAAAATGCCGGACGGCGGAACTACATTGATCATTCAGGGGAAGAAGAGATTTAACCTGAATAAGATCATCAAAGACGACCCTTATTTGGTAGGTGAAGTGGAGGCTTTGGAAGAAGTTAATACTTCCAGCGCAAAAGAGGTTAAAGCTTTTATTGCGTCTATGAAGGAGCAGGCTATGAAGATCGTAGAACTGTCCCCGAATTTACCGGATGAAGCTAAGATCGTTATCAAAAATATAAATGGTGTT
>JAGQYH010000328.1 GCA_020436175.1 Bacteroidota bacterium | reverse complement strand
ATTGGGTTGGGCAGGTGTGAAGCTGGGAGTGAAATTTGCTACTCCAATCTTTGACGGAGCAACTGTTGAGGAGATCGAAGAGCAAGTGGAAAAAGCAGGATTGCCAAGATTAGGTCATACTTACTTGTATGATGGTGAAACCGGTGACCGATTCCATCAGAAAGCTACGGTGGGCGTTATCTACATGTTAAAGCTTTCTCATATGGTGGATGATAAGATGCATGCAAGATCTATCGGGCCTTACTCATTGATTACGCAACAGCCATTAGGCGGTAAAGCACAGTTTGGTGGTCAGCGTTTAGGTGAGATGGAAGTATGGGCTTTGGAAGCATATGGAGCATCCAACTTGTTGCAAGAATTGCTAACACTTAAATCAGATGATATCTACGGAAGAGCTAAAGCATACGAAGCGATAGTGAAAGGTGATGAATTGCCGGAGCCGAATATCCCTGAGTCATTCAATGTATTGCTACATGAATTAAGAGGCTTAGCATTAGACTTAGAATTCAACGAATAATTTTAGTTAAAAATTTAAATCATTGAAATATGCCTTTCAAAAAGGATAATAAGATCAGAAATGATTTCAGCAGTATTACCATCAAGTTATCTTCTCCGGATACTATCTTGGAAAGATCTTATGGCGAAGTAAAAAAGCCTGAAACCATCAATTACAGAACCTACAAGCCGGAAATGGAAGGGTTGTTCTGTGAGCGTATTTTCGGACCTACTAAAGATTTTGAATGTTACTGCGGTAAATACAAAAGAATTAGATATAAAGGTATCGTTTGTGATAGATGTGGGGTTGAAGTAACGGAGAAGAAAGTCAGAAGAGAAAGAATGGGTCACATTAAATTAGTGGTGCCTGTTGTTCACATCTGGTATTTCAAATCTCTACCTAACAAGATCGGTTATTTACTTGGTTTGTCTTCCAAGAAAATGGAAACCATTGTATATTATGAAAGATATGCAGTAATTCAACCGGGTGTTACCGCTGATGGTATTACCATTGCCGGTGAAGATAGAGCATTGGTGCAATTGGATTTATTAACAGAGGAAGAATACCTTGAAGTATTAGAAACACTTCCTAAAGACAATCAACTTTTAGAGGATACAGACCCTAATAAGTTTATTGCCAAAATGGGAGCAGATGCCATCCGTGATATTTTATCAAGAATTGATTTGAATAAATTGGCCGGTTGGTTGAGAAACAAGGCAGCTACCGAAACATCTAAACAAAGAAAATCAGAAGCACTTAAGCGATTAAGTGTGGTGGAATCTTTTAGAAGTGCCAATGAAGCCGGTGAAAACAAACCGGAATGGATGGTGGTTGAATACTTACCGGTAGTTCCACCGGAACTTCGACCTTTGGTGCCGTTGGATGGTGGTAGATTTGCCAGCTCGGATTTGAACGATCTTTACAGAAGAGTGATCATCAGAAACAATCGATTAAAGAGATTGATCGAGATCAAAGCACCGGAAGTGATCTTAAGAAACGAAAAAAGAATGTTGCAGGAAGCAGTAGATTCTTTATTCGATAACTCAAGAAAATCCAATGCAGTTAAAGCAGAAGGTGGTCGAGCGTTAAAGTCTTTGAGTGATGTGTTAAAAGGTAAGCAAGGTCGATTCAGACAAAACCTTTTGGGAAAAAGGGTTGACTATTCCGGTAGATCTGTAATTGTTGTTGGACCTTACTTGAAATTGTACGAATGTGGTCTTCCAAAAGGAATGGCTGCTGAGTTGTTCAAACCTTTTATCATAAGAAAACTTATCGAAAGAGGTATAGTAAAAACAGTAAAATCTGCTAAGAAATTAGTAGATAAGAAGGAACCGGTAATCTGGGATATTCTTGAAAATGTAATGAAAGGTCACCCTGTGCTTTTGAACAGAGCCCCAACGTTACACAGATTGAGTATCCAGGCTTTCCAACCAAAATTGATTGAAGGTAAAGCCATCCAGTTACACCCGTTGGTTTGTACGGCATTCAACGCGGATTTCGACGGTGACCAAATGGCAGTGCATTTACCATTGAGTAATGCAGCGATTTTGGAAACACAGATCCTACTGTTGAGTTCACATAATATCTTGAACCCACAAAACGGTTCTCCTATGACGATTCCTTCACAGGACATGGTTTTAGGATTGTATTATCTTACCAAAGCGAAAAAGAGTACAGCTGACGAAAAGGTATTAGGAGAAGGAAGAGTATTTTACTCTGCAGAAGAAGCGATTATCGCCAACAATGAAGGCAAAGCTGATATTCACGCACAAGTGAAAGTAAGAACTTCCGTTTTGGAAAATGGTGAGTTAAAGACAAAATTGATTGATACCACGGTTGGTAGAATTATTTTTAACGAAGTAGTGCCTGATAAAACAGGGTATGTAAATGATATTTTGACAAAAGGAGCACTTAAGAAAGTAATTTCCAAAGTAATCTCCACTACAGATGAACCAAGAGCGGTAGCCTTCTTGGACGATATCAAGGAGTTAGGGTTCAGATGGTCATTCAAAGGTGGATTGTCTTTCAACATTGACGACTTAGTAGTGCCTGAGATTAAAACGGAATTGTTAACTGACGCTCAGGAAGAAGTAGATACCGTATATGATTCTTACAACCAAGGTTTGATCACCAACAATGAGCGTTATAACCAGATCATTGATATTTGGACGAGAGTGGATACACGATTGACGGAAACTT
>JAGQYH010000327.1 GCA_020436175.1 Bacteroidota bacterium | reverse complement strand
CAAATGACTGGCTTAAAATGTTGTCAATAACTTCATTATCATCAAAACAATTGGCCAATGATGATCGACTGATCAAGCAAAATAGAATGACGAAACATACTCCAAATAGCCTTGTTTGCATAGCCTAATTTAAGGACAAGGTTCGAAATTTGCAGGATTATAATTTACATAATTGATTAAGTCGCCATTATAGGTGGCATTGTTAACACTTAACCCATTTAAGATTTCTGCTTTAATTGTGCCGGCATCTGTTGTTCCGCAATTGACGATAGCATAAGCCACGGCCGCAGATATGGCCGCAGCCGACATAGACGTACCCGATTTAACTTCCGGATTGGGGGCATACCAGGAAGGCATCGTGGCAGAAACATCTACACCCGGAGCAAACAAATTAGTGGTAGGAGTACCATAATAATTGGAAAATTCGGCTTTTAATGTATCATTTCTATCAGAACAGCCTACCGGAATGATGTAATCAAATGGAAAATCGGAAGGATAGTGATTATGATTGTCTAAATTGATGCCTTCATTACCTAATGATGCCACAATGATGGCACCGCTAACGGTATGGGCATATTCAATAGCTTGTTGTAAAACTTCTGGAACTTCTTTTGCATAAAATCCCCAACTGGTGTTGATGATATCCGCTCCTCGGTCGGCAGCATAGATCATTCCACAAGAAACAGTGAAAAGAGTACCGATACCATCTTTATTATGCGTTTTGAGCGGCAGAAAAAGAAATTCATTGGTTTGTCCGGAGGCATCTATGGCTGCCATCTGATCTATGATGGTATTGGCCACATGCGTTCCGTGTCCGTGGTCGTCGGTTGGATCGTTATCTTCATTGTAAAAATCCCATCCAATCTGATCGTCGACCAAGCAATTGCCATCCTGATCATCTCCGGGTGAATTTTCTTGAGCATTGCCCAACAATCTACCGTTGATCACCGTATTGGAGCCATAATCCACACCAACATCCAAAATGGCTATAATGTTGCCGTCTTCATTGGTACTGAGGAACGGGCTGCCAATGATGGTAGGCGGTGTAAAGATTAAAATGTCACTGAAATTGTAATAGTTGAAGGACAGTTCTTCAATGTCGTTTTCTGAAGTTCCTTTTTGTTTAATACCCTCTAAACCTCCTTTTTCGACCAGGCCGGCATTATCCCATTGAGCTAAGGTTAAAACATCACCACACATACATTCTTTGACAGAAACAGCGCCTAAAATGTCGATCAATATTTCATTTCTTCTTACTTGAGACACACCATCTTTAAATTTGACAACAATTTGTCGTGGATTATAAGCACCACCAAAACCATCCAATTCATAGGGAAGGTCGGCTTGTATCAAACTTCTTTCTAAGGCTTGTGGTAGGGTAGTGTCCAGTAAAACAACATCATCTTTAATGCAGCTGAAAAGTGTCACTGTAGCCAAAATGCAAATTGAGAATATGGATTTGAGTTTCATTTTTTTCGTTTGTAGTGATATATAAACAAATTTAGATATAGTTGGCAGAATTGAAAGTATTAATGAACAAAAAAAACACAGCGGGAAATTTGAACTTTCCCGCCGTGCTTAACAAGCAGAGATATATTTTATATTCGTATAGCATTAAAATGCTGATCAATACGTAGTTTGTAGTGTAATTACCTCAAGATTTTTTTTGTTACCCATATTGATTGGCAATGATTAAAACTTTAGCTTAGCAATCTATAGGATGAAAGAGCAATCGATCAAATATTATCTACAAGGGATCAGTAATCGGGATGAAGCTGTTATCAGAGAGATTTATGCCAAATTTTTTCATAAGATTGTTGGATATGTTTTAAAGAATAATGGCGATAAATCGGATGCAAAAGATGTTTTTAATAAAGCTATTATGCAATTAATGGTTCGAAAGAATTTAGATTCCATAAAAGACACTTCCACCTTTGAAGCTTATCTCTTTACGGCTTGCAGAAATTTATGGCTAAGGGAATTGAGTAAAATCAAAAACAAGAGGGTAACAAATGATCATGTCACTGAATTGTATTATAAAGAGAAAGACATGGCACAAAGCACTCTTGAACAGGAAAGATGGGAATTGTTCAACGAACAGTTTAAAAATCTATCCGATAACTGTAAGGAAATACTGCAAATGTTGTTCGATAAGATCAGTGGTAAGGAAATACAGGAAAGACTAGGCTATGGTTCAGATACTACCGTACGTCAAAGAGTTTTTAAGTGCAAGAAAAAACTGTCAGATTTGGTGCAGAAGGATGACCGCTTTAAAACTTTAATGTACAAATGAGCCTTAATGATCAAACATATCAACTGATTGAAAGTTATCTCCTGGGAGAGCTTTCTGATGAAGCCATGAAAAACTTTGAAGAAAGAGTTGCCAATGAGCCCGACTTGGCCCAAGAGTTGGAAATGTTCAGGTTAATGGAAAGCTATATTGGGGCGAACGATTGGCCGGATTCCGAATTGGAATCCGAGCATCCCAAGGTGAAAGACTATTTAAAGGCATATCTCGCTGATGATGCGAAAGCACTTTCCGGCTTATTGGAAAAAGTTGGCAATGAAAACATCAATACTGCTGACAAAGATGATAGTTCACAAAAAGTCCGTCCATTATGGAAGATTTTTAGTGCAGCAGCAGTGGTGCTCGTTTTATTCGGATGTCTTTGGTTCGTGATGAAACCTTCCGGTGTAAATC
>JAGQYH010000326.1 GCA_020436175.1 Bacteroidota bacterium | reverse complement strand
CGGTAAGGCTGAGCAAAAGGAATGCAGAAATCACCAGGGCTACCCAATACAAGGAACCTTTCAATATTTTATTCAGATAGTATTTCCGAATAAATTGATCGATTTTTTTGATGAGTAAAGTATATGCAGATTCCAACACTTCAGTTTTTAGGTATAACGTAAAATAACGCTATATGATTTCTATCCAAGATTGTTCCAAAAATAAATAAGTCTAAGCATTAAAGTTGTTAAATAAATTAATAACGTCACTTTTTGGAACGGTCAAACATAATCTGAATTGCATTTGATAGCTTGCTGACACCTAAACAACTTGTTTTGCTATCTTGCTGCGGATAATGATTTACGCATTAATTGTAATAGTATTTACACTTGGGTATTGCCTACTCATTTTCTTCTATTTATGGAAGTGGCAAGCTATGTCTATATTTACGGCCAAGGCGATACTAAAGTCGCATTTTATCAGTGTGGTCATTCCTGCCAGAGATGAAGAACAAAATATAGGTAAGGCTATTATATCAATTTTAGCGCAAAATTATCCCGAAGACCAATTTGAAATAGTGGTGGTCAATGATCATTCTGTGGACGATACGGCTAAAGTGGTTGAGAGTTTTGGTCGACAAAATGTTCGATTACTAAATTTAGCAGACATACCATTGAGAAAAGGAGAAGTGGCTTTTAAAAAAAGAGCCATTGAAGAAGCGGTTAACATTAGCCGGGGAGAGATCATCGTCACTACTGACGCCGATTGTGAGCATCATAAGAATTGGTTGAAGACAATTTCATCTGCCTTTGAAGAAAGCAATGCTAATATTATTTCGGGGCCGGTTTTGTTTCATTTCAACAACAGTATTTTTCAGCGTTTTCAGGCACTCGACTTTTTAGGAATGATCGGCATCACTGCGGCATCCTTAAAAGTGGGGATGTTCAATTTGGCCAATGGCGCTAATTTGGCTTTTCGAAAATCGATTTTCCATGAAGTTAGTGGTTATGCCGGAATCGACCGACAAGCCAGCGGTGACGATATGTTGTTGATCTACAAGTTTTCAAAGGTCGACGCAGCAAAAGTTTTGTTCTTAAAATCTAAAGAAGCCGTTGTTTATACCCGTCCGGCGGCAAGTTTAGATGAATTTGTGCAACAAAGATTGCGTTGGACGTCCAAGTCGTTTGGCTATCAAGACCATAGAATAACACTTATACTGGCTTTTGTTTACTTGGTGAATGTTCTTTTGGCAGTGTCTTTGTTGGCCGGAATTTTTTTAGGAAAGTCATCATTCGTCTATTGTTTTATCCTTCAGTTTATCATGATGTCCATAGTGGATTTTATTTTTTTACGAAAAGTGGCAGCCTTTTTTGATAGAAAAACCTTGCTGCGTGTTTTCATTCCCAGTCAGTTTTTACATGTTGTATACATCATTGTAATTGGTTTGCTGGGAAATGTTGTGCAGTACAAATGGAAAGGACGAAAGTTAAAATAGCGCACGTTTTAATATTTAGAAAGCGTAAACTTTTGCCGGGATTGTGGAATTAGAATATCGATAGTAGTATCTTTGCACCGTTTTTACCAAAATTGAACAAAACCTAATGACAGCAGAAATTGGGATGATTATTGTCTTTTGTATAGGCTATTTGCTTATCATACTAGAGCATCCATTTAAGATCGACAAGACAGCTCCTGCCCTACTGATGGGCGTTTTTGCGTGGGCAATTTATATATTATCGGGTCATGGACAAGAGCATATTCATCATGTTTCCGACCATTTTAATCATCATTTATCTGAAATTTCAAGCATTCTTTTCTTTTTGATGGGTGCGATGACTATTGTGGAGATCATTGATATTCACGATGGCTTTCATGTTATAGTTAGCAAGATTGGAACCAACAGTAAGCGTAAGTTGCTATGGATCATCTGTTTGTTGACTTTTTTCTTGTCTGCCATTTTGGATAACTTAACTACGGCCATTGTAATGGGATCGTTGTTAACAAAATTGATCAAAGAAAGAGAAGACCGTTTGATGTTTGCGGGAATGGTGGTGATAGCGGCGAATGCCGGCGGGGCTTGGAGCCCTATTGGAGACGTAACCACAACCATGTTATGGATTAAAGGACAAATTACCATTGCAAGAACCATTACTACTTTATTTTTACCAAGTTTGGTTTGTCTTTTAGTGCCGCTTACCATTGTGACCTATCAATTAAAAGGCGAGTTGGAAAGGGTGCGTGTTACAACGGTTTATAAAACCACCATCGCCGAACGAACGACTATTTTAATTATGGGCGTTTGTTTGTTACTGTTTGTTCCGGTATTCAAAATTATCACCCATTTACCTCCTTTTACCGGCATGTTTTTAGGCGTTGGTGTACTTTGGTTGGTGACGGATATGATGCACGTGAAAAAAACACCGGATGAAAAAAATCCATTGTCGGTGTTTACAGCGCTTTCAAGAGTGGATGTGGCCAGTGTGTTGTTCTTTTTTGGCATTTTGGCTGCTATTGCTGCACTTCAATCTATTGGTACATTGGAAAAGCTGGCGATGTATTTGAATGATACTATCGGCAATATTGATGTTATTGTTTTGGCCATTGGTGTGCTTTCTGCGATAGTAGATAATGTTCCGTTAGTAGCGGCTGCACAGGGAATGTATGATATGACTGCCCATCCTACGGATGATCACTTATGGCAGTTTATAGCTTATTGCGCCGG
>JAGQYH010000325.1 GCA_020436175.1 Bacteroidota bacterium | reverse complement strand
GCATCTGCATTTTTGCCTTTCAGAAAGGGTTGAGCAAAGGCAGCCACCAAAAAAAAGAGCACCAGCAATCTACTCATGAGTAACAACCAACGCTTCAATTGCCGAATATTATTTCGCTCCTGCTTTACTTCCTTTAAAAACTTGACATTTGAAAAATAAACCGTCTTGTACCGCCTAAAATGAAATAGGTGAATGATGATTGGAATGGCTAAAACGAGAAGTGCCCAAAGAAATGACGGATTAATAAATTTCATTAAAGCACAAAGATATATGAGTTATATGATTTTTTTTGTTTTGATTTAAAGTTTTAGCATTATTGAACTTTTTTAAGTTTTATCAACTTTTAATGACTTTTGATCTTCACCCGTTAATAAGCGTTCCCTATTGAAGCAGACCCCTGAAATATTTGTGATCATTCCGGCTTTTGATGAGGAACGTTCCATAGATAAAGTGATCCGACAATTACCGCTTTCCATACTCACCGAAGTAATTGTAGTCAATAACAATTCCAAAGACAATACCGTCGAAGTGGCCCGGAATGCCGGCGCAACAGTTTTAGATGAGCCGGAACAAGGATATGGTGCGGCATGCTTAAAGGGCATTGCCTATGTGAATGAAAAAGTAGCCGTAAAGGACAATGCCATTATTGTTTTTATAGATGGCGATTTTTCAGATTATCCCGAACAATTACCAAAAGTTATTGCCCCTATTCTAACGTCCAAGATGGATATGGTTATCGGTAGCAGAAGATTGGGAAAAGCAGAAAGTGGCAGTTTAACGCCTCAACAAGTGTTTGGTAATTGGTTGGCCATTACCTTGATCAAATGGATCTACAAATTTCAATATACTGATCTGGGGCCGTTCAGAGCCATTGGTTTACAACAATTGAACGATTTGAATATGCAGGATAGAAATTATGGATGGACGGTGGAAATGCAATTAAAAGCGCTGCAAAAACAAATGAATATTACGGAAGTAGCGGTTGACTATAAAAGACGGATCGGACATTCAAAAGTTTCCGGAACTGTAAAAGGTAGTTTAATGGCAGGTTATAAAATTATAGCCATCATCATTAAGTATGCATTTAAGTCAGTTAAACAAAATTAAAAGCAGATTTTTGCTGCATTGATGGAAGGGAGTGTTATACATATCGCGTGGTCATGGATTTATTTTGGGATCATTTTCTTGATTCTGATCATAATCATGACGTTTTGTATAACCGAATTTATCTTAGCCGTCAATTATCTTAAATCGAAAAGAAAACAGCGAAAAAAACCGGCAAATCACTCTCCAACCCTGGAGCATTTCCCGCTGGTTGCCGTACAAATTCCCATTTTCAATGAAAAGTACGTGGCGGAAAGAGTGATTCGATCTGCTGCCACTTTAGATTATCCGAAAGACCGACTACAAATACAGGTGTTGGATGATTCCACAGATGAAACTGTTGACATTTCTAAAAGAATTGCAGCAGAATTGGTCGACATAGGATTTGATATCAGTGTATTGCACCGAACGGACAGAGATGGATTTAAAGCCGGTGCACTGAAAGCCGCCATGCCTCATTGCAAGGGAGAATACGTTGCCATTTTTGATGCCGATTTCATCATTCAACCGGATTTTCTAAAAGCAACATTGCCTTATTTCAAAGACCCAAAAATAGGCATGGTGCAAACCCGATGGGGACATTTGAATGAAAATTATTCTTTACTGACAAAGATCCAAGCCTTCTTTATCGACATACATTTTAGTGTACAACATACCGGTAGAAACGAGTATGGTTATTTTATCAACTTCAACGGTACGGCCGGTATCTGGAGAAAATCTTGTATTGAAGATGCCGGCGGTTGGACACCTGACACCCTTACGGAAGACCTTGATTTAAGTTATCGCGCTCAAATGAAAGGATGGCAATTCAAATACAAGGAAGATATTGTTGCTCCGGCAGAGTTACCGGCACATATTTCCGGTATAAAATCACAGCAATTCAGATGGATCAAAGGTGGTACTCAGGTTGGGGTAAAGCTGTTTAACCAATTGATTAAATGTAGTGCCGATGGCAAACAAAAATGGTTTGGCTTAACTCATATTTTTGCAGGCTCAACCTATTTGTTATCCTTCTTGCTTTATGCCATGAGTGTGCCATTGATCTTCATATTTTATACCACTTCGTTAAAGTCGTTTATTCCTTACATGTCATTGTTTATTTTCAGTACACTAATCGTGCTGTTTACAGGTGGTGTTTCCTTCTTTCATAGCAATCATAATATGAAACATCCATGGCAAAGTTTTCTCGGACGCTTTACTGCCTTTCTCTTGTTCACCATGGGATTGTCTCTCAACAATGCTATAGCAACCATCGAAGGCTTCTCCGGAAAGAAATCGGATTTTATCAGAACACCGAAATTTAATCTCACCAACCAAAAATCAATCGAACATTGGTCGAAGTTTTCCTATATCAGAAAAGGCTTAGCCGGACAGGTGATTTTGGAGATCATCTTACTGCTCTATTTTCTGTTGGGCATCGCGATCGGCATTTACTATCAATTTTATCACTTGATTCCTTTACATTTAATGTTGGTAATAGGCTACGGCATGATCGTTTATTACTCGTTTAAACATGCTATAATTGACAGATGATCGGACAACAAAATGACTACTTTCTAAAAACTATCCGTCGGATATTGGCAATAGTCTTTTTGCTTATACTTTTCTACTTCAA
>JAGQYH010000324.1 GCA_020436175.1 Bacteroidota bacterium | reverse complement strand
AACTGAATTACCAAGCCGGTGGATTGAGCTATCTCGAACTACTACATACCCTCAATTTGATGTTGAACCACAAAAAAAGTTATTTCGAACAAGTGCTGGCATACAATCAAGCAATAGTGTACTATCAATTTTTATCTAATCAATAATTACCTAAATCTATAAAGATGAATACCATACAACCATCTATCATAAAAATTCTGCCCTTCATTCTCATGCCATTACTATTCGGCTGCAAGCATGATCATGCAGATGGGCATTCGCATGAAACGGAAGATCATCACGCACATGATCATGGCGAAGAAACGGAACATCACGAAGAAGGAGAAATCCATATGACCAAAACCCAAGTGGAGACCATGAATATAAAACTAGGTTCCTTTTCTGATATTAAGATCAATGATTTTGTAAAGACTACCGGAACACTGGGTTTGCCGCCCAATGCTTATTCCGGAGTTTCGGCTAAAGCCGCCGGATTTATCAAAGGCACCAATAAGTATGTGGAGGGTAATTACATTAAGGCAGGAGTAGTCATGGCTTATGTTGAAAATCCGGATTTTATTCAACAACAAAAGGAATACCTCGAAGTGCAGGCAGAGTTAACCTATTTGAATCAGGAGTTAGAACGCCAGCAAACTTTATTGGATGCCAATGCTGGAATCACCAAGAACGTACAACAATTACAGTCGCAGGTAAATATGAAAACGGCTACCGTGAAAGGATTGGCTAAACAAATGGCTTATTTAGGCATTGCTGTAGAGGATATTACACCGGATCATATTGTAGATCGAATAGCCATAATCTCGCCTATGGCCGGTTACATTACTTCCATTAATATGCACAATGGAATGTATGTAACACCGGAAATGGAGTTGATGGAAATTGTGAATGAAAACCATTTGCATTTAGAGCTCGATGTTTTTGAAAAGGATATTGCCAATGTAAAAGAGCATCAAAAGATCAGTTATACTGTGCCGGCATTAGGATCGACGGTTTATGAAGGCGAAGTGCACATCATTGGTAAGGAATTTAACCGCGATAATAAAACGGTAAGGGTGCATGGTCATTTAGAAGAAAAAAGACCTCAGTTTATCAAAGACCTATTTATTGAAGCTAAGATTTGGATGAACGACCAAACAGTGCAAGCTTTACCCGAGAAAGCAGTGATAAAAGACGGCACGAACGCTTACATTTTTGTGACTCCACCACCAACGGAGGAAGGAGAATATCACTTTGAAAAATTACGGGTAATTCTCGGCACTTCGGACAATGGTTTTGTCGCGATAAAAATGATCGACGACATTCCCGAAGGTATGTCGATCGTTACCGATGGTGCCTATTATGTTTTTGCTCAATCAATTGTTGGAGAGTTGGAACACAGCCATTAGGTTAATGATTAGAGTTTAGTTTTTTATGATTAGTGATTAATGTTGATTAACCCATCAGTGACTCTGGTGTTCCTCCGCTAATGCTTCGGCGTTACGCGGAAGAGGACACTGATGGCTAATTTAAAACAACCGTTGATCCCAAAAATAATCTTCGAGCCTTACTAGCCGGACATTATCCTTAAAATCAGGATGGCTGGTATTAATAATATAGTTGTATTCCAATGGAATAATGACCGAAGGTACTTTTAAAACCAATGAAGCATCTGATTGATACCATTGCGAGCCGGCTTTTTGCAAAGTGGCATAGGCCGTCGCCTGCCGCCAATCATCCGGTAAATCATCTGTTTTTAGTTGGGTATATAACTTATCGTCATCGGCAATGGAGATTACCATGATCTTATATTTTAAACCCGTTTGAATGGACGACCTGTGCACTACTAATTCCAAAGTGGCCAATGATCTCGAACTTCCGGTATATAGAACAAATTGATGATCGTAATTCCATCTGTTGGCTGCACCCGAAGCGGTTAGCCCTGTTGCATATTTTTCAGATGAAATTCTAAATACTTCCATTTTGTACTAACCGAATTTGCGAAAATTTTTGGAATAAAATATTGAAGCAATCTGTCTGTTTTTAAAAATATTTTCTTCAGAAAAAATCACTTAATCCTTAAGACTTATGACTTATTCCTTTAACCTTTCTATGCGTTATCTCCATATTCAATTCCGGTCAAACGGTTATCAATAAATTTGATGCCGCTGATGGTATTCAAATACTCTATCGGTTTTTTTTGCCCCAGGAAATAATTCTCATGCTCTAACCAACGATTAAAACTTTCGGTTGTACCGAATACTTCAATACCGTGTTTGATGAGTGACAACAGCATGATGGTATGTTCCTGAAGATCTGCTTTTAGAGCCGCCTTGGAATTCTTATACGTTCTAAACGTTTTTACATTGAGATTGTACGATGCCGATAATTTCTCATCGCTCAGATCAGATACTTTTTTTACCAGTTTTAGATGAGATGAATTGATTTGACTTTGTTTGATCAAATTCAATACTTCAAATGTACTGATACTGGCAGGAATGCTGTCTAGTAGTTTAGCCTCATTGGTACTCATAATTCAAATATAGGTATTTTTACCTTTTTAAACGTGACTTTTTACCTTTTGGTTTCGATCAATAAAATCTTTGTGAAGAATACAAAGGGTTTACAAAAATTATGTAATCGATTAGAATATCAAATGAATTCAGTTGTTTCTAATCTACCAGCATTCAAACATCCAAAAAATCCACACATCCACACATCCACGCATCTGCACATCCGCAAACTACC
>JAGQYH010000323.1 GCA_020436175.1 Bacteroidota bacterium | reverse complement strand
AGAAGATAAAGACATATTCGCTTCTTCACTTAAATGATACAAGCTATTCCAATAAACATCAGTCTTAAACATATCTGATCAGTTTTACTAAGATGTATTTGTTTGTCCCATAAGAATAGTATTCAACAATAAACCTTAAATTAGAATCATGAAAAAAATCATCTTATTCAGTCTAATGGCATTGCTTTGCAGTTTGGCTGTTAGAGCACAGCATGAAGGGGAACTCACTCAAGAAAATGTTCAAATAGAGGATTGTAATTATGCTTCGGTGACCGTTTTGTACAAGGTAGGTCATTTCTTCGGCGAGCCGACAGTGAATGGCGTGTACAAAGCTACGGGCTCAACTGATTGTAAAATACCGCCCAGCACCACGATATGGTTAAAGATCGCTCATACTAACGGGCAGTATGGCTATATCAGGGTAAGTCCAACCACTCCGAAAGTCAACGAAGGCTATGGTTTCAACTTTACCGGTTCTCCTAATTGGGATGATTTTATTTGTCAGCATGACGGCAATAGTAAAGGAGAATGCTTCGATAAGGAAACGGCTAAAACACTTTATAAAGAAGGCTCTATAACTTCCTTTGAAGTGTCGTGGTAATGCAATGAAGACACTTTTGATACTTTTAATGATATGGGGTGCAGATTTAAGTGCTCAAGTAAATAACTATGTTTTTGCTTACTTTCAAACCAATGGTAAAGGTGGAATAAAACTTTTGGTAAGTGAAGATGGACTGGTTTGGCACAAAGCCAATAATGGTAAGCCGGTAATTGTTCCATTAGAAAATAAGGTTACGAGAGATCCCTGCATTATTCGTGGTGATAGTCTTTTTCATATGGTTTGGACAACAAGCTTTAACGGCGAATCAATTGGGATTGGACATGCCACTTCTTCCAATCTTTTGAATTGGTCTGAATCAGAGTTTATTCCATTGATGCAAGAATTTCCCGATGCACTTAACTGTTGGGCTCCTGAGCTTTTTTTTGATAAGGAGAATAATGAATTTTTTGTTTATTGGTCTTCAACGATTCCGGGCAAGTTTCCTGATACGGATAAATCAGGTGACAAAGGCTATAATCATCGGATATACTACACAACTACTAATGATTTCAAAACGTTTACCGCAACCAAACTGCTATATGAACCGGGATTTAATGTAATTGATGCTACTATTAAAAAAATCAATAATGAATATTGGATGTTTGTAAAAAATGAAACGCGCACCCCGACAGCAAAGTATTTGTTTATTGCCAAAAGTGAGATGATCAAAGGTCCTTATATCAAGAGTACAGAGAGAATTACCGGTAGATATTGGTGTGAAGGACCAACAGTTTTTGTTGATAATCAGTCTATGACAGTATATTTTGATAAATACCGTTTGAGAAAGATAGGAGCAATACATTCAGATGATGGAGATAACTGGACGGAAATTTCCGGAAAAGTTAAGATTCCAAGAATGGTAAGACATGGAACTATTATGAAATTGGATTCGCCAATAGTTTTTGAAGATGATGATCAATAAAAAATAGAATTAAAAATTAGTAAGCGCTGAGTTAGTTATATCACATGTTAAGAAGCAATCCTAATGGTAGTGCATTTAACTACTAGAAAAGTTTTATCAAAACTATCTCCTCCTATACCATCTTATACCAAAGATGAACAAGATGCCCAAAACGATAAACGGCCAGATATTGGTTAAGAACACAAAGAAATAAAACAAGTTGTCCCAACCATTTTGAAAACCTTCTTTAAATTTTCGGTTGAATGCAATGTCGCTGGCATAAGTCTCATAAAAGGTGAGATGCAACGTTGAGAACGACACCTGATTTTGCAAATATTTCAATCTGCCTTCAATAGATTCTATATCGGCTCTCAATGAACCTAACTCACTTTCAATTTCTAAAATTTCGGAAACACTTTTGGCTTGTTGCAATAATTCCGAATAGCGCGTTTCTAATGCCCGTTTGGTTTTTAATCGGGCTTCTATGTCCACAAACTCTTCCGTTACATCTCTTACATTGATCTGCTTATTGTCGATCTTCTTCACATCTTGGATAGCCGCTTCCAACACTTGATCGAAGGCCTCTGCAGGAATCCTGATTGTAACCGTATTGGTCGTTCTGCCGGTAGATTTGTAAACATTATCCGATGCAACATATCCATTGTATTGTTCTACCAAAGCAAGGAGTTTCTGACCGGTGGTTTCAATGCTCTTGGTCTCAAATTCCACCCATCCTTCTTTGATGAGCTTTCGGCTGATCTCTTCCAAATCAGTAGCTTCAGTGGCTTCATCCGCCTCTACATTTTCTTGCTTAGCATTGTTGTAACCAATATCCGCCAACTCGTTGGTGACAAAGCCTCGTTCATTTGAAGCTGAATGACAGCCGGTTAACCAAACCATTACGAAAAGCATCAAATATTTTGAGATAGACTTCATATTGAAAATTTTATGTTGTTAAAATTACTCTACACCACTCAAATTTGTTGCCTATTCTTCTTAGGATCAAAGAATATTACATATTTATGACTATTCTAAAACAACCTGCAAACTATATTACTTCAATTGCTTCCATTGAAACGGTGCTTTGATCTGATCCACGTAATTTTCGGGAAAGGCTTTGAAATCATGCAGTCCGATATGTTCTGAAGCGATCTTGTCTTTCGGATAATACACCGTTCCAAAAATGATGTCCCAAAAAAGAATATTGTTTCCGTAGTTGGCATTGGC
>JAGQYH010000322.1 GCA_020436175.1 Bacteroidota bacterium | reverse complement strand
ATCTCGTTGTTTCGGCTGCTAAAATATTGAAAGGCATGTCCTGCTTCATGTGTCAATACATCAATATCACCGGAAGTTCCGTTGAAATTGGCGAAGATAAATGGATGCTTATACTTACTCAATTCCCAACAATATCCTACATCAGCTTTTCCCGGACGATTGATGATATCCATTAAATCATAATCCAACATATAGTTGAAGAACTCATTGGTTTCTGGGGACAATTCACCATACATGACCTTCGCTTTATCTAAGATTTCCTGAGGACTTCCCTTCGGTGCCGGATTGCCGGAAATAAAACTAAAATCAATGTCGTATTCGTAAAGGGTGTCGTATCCCAATCGTTTTTTTTGACGAGCTCTCAATCGTCCTGTCATTGGAACGATATGATCGATGATCTGCTGTCTGAAACCTTGCACCATTTCTTTGTTGTAATCATATCTGCCCATTTTTATATAGCCTAAATCGACAAAATTTTTATGCCCCAGTTTAACAGCCATTTTTTGTCTGACAGCTACTAACTCATCATACAGTTGGTCGAATTTTTCCTGATTATCATGAAAGAATTTCCATCTGGCTGCCGAAGCTTCCTTTCGTACATTCCGATCTTTATCTACCAAGAATTTTCCGATGCCGGCCAGATTGTAGGTTTCCCCTTTGTATTCGATCTTTGCCGTTCCTTTTAGTTTGGTGTATTCACTTTTTAAGCGATTTTCTTCTTGCAATTCTTCCATGATGGACGGATCGAAAGCCTTGAGCTTGTACAACGCCATGTCAAAAATGTGTTGACCGTAAATTTCCTGTAGTTCTTTCTTAAATCGGGCATCAACCAATACTTTGTAGAATTCTGTAATTAATTTCTCAGCAGTAGGTAGCACTTCATTATAATAATCGACTTCTTTTTGATAGTCTTGATTAGCCGTATCTGTGGTATATCTGATATTTGCCAATTGATACATGGTATCAAACTCATCGCGTAAGGCATAAAGTTCTTTCATTGCAGATTGTTGTGATGCTAAACTATCAGCCTTTTGAAAAGCACTAAGCAGATGGGTGAAATCTTTTTCATACTGATTAATATTGGGCCTTGTATAAGGTATTTCGTTAAACTTCATTGGTAAAAAGGTTATATCTATTTTGAAATATTTAAGGCTGCAAAGGTATTGAATTATTGGCGGTAAGTTGCTTAATATTAATTAAAAGTTAGGTGTATTTATCTACAGGTCAAGTATTTATGATTATTAGCACGAATCCTTTAATTTAAGGAATACATTAAGTTGTACATCTATAATTTACTTACCGACCGGTACTTTTTGTTTATTTCAATACAATCATTTTTAATGAAGAAATATGGTTTTTATTCATTGTTCATTGCGACATTATTAATCGCATTATATCATTCAACTTCAATTTTTGCACAGCGTACTGAAGGAATAGAAGATAAAATCTCTGAGTTTGGCGCTTATGACGGATACAGTGAAGAGCGAAAAGACAAGTTGGATTATTACTCTTATTATATACCAACAGATGATGATGAACTCTTGGCAACGGATGTTATTCTTCCCAGAAAAAAGGAAAAAGGCGAACAATTTCCAACGGTATTATTTCTTACCCGATATTTGAGATCACTGGAAGGAAAATGGTTTATAAAACCGCTGAAAAACCCTGTGTTTGGTCAAGTTAGCGAAGACGAAATCAAGTTTTGGGTCAGTAACGGATATGCGGTGGTTTTAGTTGATGTTAGAGGAACCGGCGCTTCCACCGGAATACGACCAATGGAATTTAGTCCTCGAGAAATTGCCGATGGAGATATTGTTGCGGATTGGATCACTGAGCAGGAATGGTCAGACGGCAATATTGGTGTTACGGGTGTGTCCTATTTAGGCACTACAGCTGAATTACTTTTGGTGAACCAACATCCTGCGGTAAAAGCTTGTATTCCCAGGAGTAATATTTTCGATTTGTACAACGATATAACTTATCCCGGTGGAATACCGCATGAAGCCTTTATTGAGGTTTGGAAAAATTTGACGCAAAATCTTGATACCAATAATATAGGCTACGTCAGCAAGCAAGCAGAACGTTTGATCAAAGGGGTGAGTCCGGTTAAAAAGGACAAGAAAAGAGTGATCTTTAATCGGGCTATTGAAGATCATACTCAAAATTTTGACATATTTAAGGCGCTACCGGAAATCGAATTTAAGGATGAAGTACATTATTCCTTAGAAAAACCCATCAGTGCTTATACCATTAGCAGCTACATTGATAAAATATCAAATTCGGGCACCGCAATCTACAGAATTGATGGATGGTGGGATGGAGGTTTGAGTCGATCTGCTGTTTACGGCTATTTGTCTACTCCTAATTCAAAGCGATTAACCATTGGTCCGTGGGATCATGGACCACATGAAGATGTTAGTCCGTTTACTGATGACATGACCGTGAAATTTGACTTGTTGAGTGAAATGCTTCGTTTTTTTGATTTTTATGTAAAAGGCATTGATAATGGTATTGATCAAGAAGCACCGATCAACTATTATACCTTTGGTCAGGAACAATGGAAAACAGCAGAAGTCTGGCCTATTCCTGAGGCAGTGAACGATACCTTATACCTTTCTTCCCAACAACAATTGGTTGAATTTCAGAAAGAGGTAGAAGGCACTAAAAGCACTTATAAAGTGGATTACACCGTGGGTACCGGTGATGCAGCAGGTTGGAACAGTATGACTGATCTTTATCGCTTTGGCGGGCCGATC
>JAGQYH010000321.1 GCA_020436175.1 Bacteroidota bacterium | reverse complement strand
TGGCCGAATTTTCGTCCACTTTGCCGCTTGGTGACGTGACTGGCACCTAAATCTTTCATCGCCTTAAAGGTGTTCTCCGTGTTTTCATAATACACTTGTTCATCACCTTTGCAATAGCAAAGTTGTATCGGTGCCTCCGGCTTCCAATCGAGAAAACTATTTTTCCTCAGCGCTTCTTTAAACGGGTGATTATCATTGTTAAAATACGCTTCTTTAAATTCATCTTCAATAAAATCAGAAGGAATAGTGGGCATCACTTTGTTGAGATCTCCCATAGAATGATTTCCATCCAACATCGGCAGTAGTAAAGTATCATACGGACTTTTGATCACCACAGAAATATCATCGTACATTTTGTACACTTCATTATATCCTGCCATTAAATAAGGTAAATAACCCGGATGAGAGTAAGGCTCTAACATGGCTCTTTCCTGTGCGCCGGCCATATCGTATGCACCTGACATGGGTGAACTGGCGGTAATGGTATAACCTGTTTCAGGATGTTCTTCAATATATCGGTGAAAGGAAATAGACCCATGCCCACCTTGAGAATAGCCGGTGGTGAAAAGCATTTCATTAAAACTGTAATTCAATTCTTTATTGAGTTCTTCCACTGCCCGAAGCATATCCAATCCGGCTAAGGCTTCTGTTTCGCAATGCTGATAAATATGAAAGCCTTCCCCTTCGCCCAAACCCATATAATCAACATACAAAGCAGCATAACCATCCGTAGCCAAGCCGGTGCAAATAGCCATTTCACCACCGATCTTTATTTTTCTCGACTTTTCAATTTGAGTGCCATGAAAGTAAACTACTTTTGGAAGATCGGTCGTCTTTTCGATAGGCACGAAATAAACGCCCGAGGCGATAATGGGTGTTCCATCGTGATAAGTGGTATTATAAATGACTTCATAAGCATTTACACCATATTGAATGGGGGCAACAATTTTAGGAATACCGGCTTCTTTCCATTTGGCTTCCAAGTCGGCTACACTTTTTGTAAAAGCCAATTTGTAGCCGACCAAATGCTTGTTCTCATTGGCCTGTAGCGTATTGAAAATAAAAAATAAGGCTAGAGTTGCCGCAAGAGTGATTTTTCGTATCATTGGAAATGTTTGACAATTAGTGTAATGGAGTAGTGTTGTATTAAAATTAACGTATCCGAAGCAAAAAAAATGCCATCTTAAATTATGGAAATATAAATTATGCCTTACTTTCAGTATCAAATATCCTGGTGAGTAGATCAAACAATTCAGGATGTTTTTTCTCTAATTGTTGAGGATGTTCAAAGAAGTATTCTCCTAATACGGCAAAGAACTCCATTCTATTGGTGCCACCGTAAGGTTTTAAATCGCTTTTTCCTTCGTGAATCTTTTTAATCTCGGCTTCCATTAACTGAAGCCAAGGTATCACATATTGTTTCTCCAATAGCAAAGAAGGAATACCATCAATAACACCATCGGCTTTATCGATCAAATGAATGAATTCGTGGATGGCGGTATTGTTTTTGTCTTTTTCATTTTTAAAGCCATGGATCAATGACGGGCGGGAAAGGATCATTTTCCCTTCCATGTAACCATTTCCAACCATGCCTAAAACGGAACGATCATCTCCTTCTAAAGCAAAATTATAACCGAAATGAGAAGGGTAGAGCAGTACTTCTTTGAGGTTTTTATATTGCCATTTTGGAAAATTGAAAATAGGAATCACTGCACTGGCGGCTACTAATAATCTATCGGTATCTTGAACATCGGTTTTTATGCCGGTGATCATAACATTCCCAAGAAACTCAGAGATCTTGTATTCGAATCGTTTTCGTCCGGTGTTATCCAGCTTTTGGTAGAAGTCTATATTTTCCTCCAGAAACTTCCTCCAGTCAGGATTAAAATCGTTGCCGGTTGGTCGCTTCCATCGACCGGCTTTATAAACCATGTATACCAACGAAATGCCTAGCACAAAGATTAATGAAAGAGAAATAAAAGGCGGCATGCAATTATTTAGAAAGTTGAAATTTTACCGGTAAGGTATAACGCACATTCACCGGCACACCTCTCTGTCTGCCCGGCACCCAATCCGGCATTTTGTTCACCAATTGTAGTGCAGCTGCACCACAGCCATCACCAATATCTTTTATGATCTCTGCATCCGTAATGCTGCCGTCTTTGCTGATCACAAATTGAACCACCACAGTGCCTTCTGTTTTATTGTTCATCGCCTTTGGAGGATAACTCAGTTGCTCACTAAAATAAGCCTTCAATTTGGAGGCATAACAATTTTGCTTTTCTTCATTGATGACATCAATACATTCTGTTTTATAAAACCAAGGGATGGGCATATCTTCTACAACCGTAAAAACATCTTTGGTTTCTTTTGACAATAAAGATTGGCTTTGAGCTACAGTGACGGAACCTGTGAACAAAAGTGCTATAAATAGAATTTTGTGGTACATAATTGTTACTTAAATGTATTAAAGATAACAAGAATAATGCCTATTGAATGGATTGGATTAATCATTGTAACCTATATATTATCTTGAAATAAAATTTAATTGCGAATAGCGGTTATATATTTTATTTCGTATTTTTAGAACTCATGAAAACCTCTTAAGCGATGACAAATAAAAAACATCACCTACTTCTGCTATTGATATGCACCATGCTGTGTGTGCTATCTCTACAGGCTCAGAAATTGAGTGATGACGGCAATCTATCTGACGGTGAAATGTTAGCTGAACTTCAAGAGGAAAATGTTAGCACCATTCAT
>JAGQYH010000320.1 GCA_020436175.1 Bacteroidota bacterium | reverse complement strand
AGAAAGTTCTTGTATGTTTTGCTCCAATAATTGACGGTACTTAAAGAAAATTTGAACTCTCTCTTTCAAGGTTAATCCTGACCATGCCGGATAAGCTGCTTTGGCTGCGGCAACCGCTTGATTGAGTTCTTTCATTCCACTCATGGGAAGATTGGAAATTACTGCTCCTGTCAACGGACTAACAACATCCATGGAAGGTTCGCCATTTCTTGCAAATTGTCCGTTTATAAAGTTTTTAACCTGCGGTTGTTTTGTATTCATCACTATTAAAGTTTATTAAGTAGGTAGTAAATCTCCTAAAATAAGCAATATTTTAAATCTTAATCAAGAGATTCCTCTATATAGTTGATGAGGGGGGAAGTATCACTCAAACACCACTTTATTTAGAATCAAACCGGAGGCAGGGGCAATGAAATTGAGGTGACTGCGATCATTTCCGGTAAGACTTTCTTCTATTTCTTCAAGCGTTATTTCATGTTTACCTAATTCTATCAGCTGTCCCATCATCAGTCTGATCTGATTGCGCATAAAACCTTTGCCTACTATTTTATACTGATAGCTTTTTTCCGGGAAGAAATTTGCTTGGTAAGTTGTATTGATTTCAATTCGGCTTATCTGCACACTTCTTATAGATTGTACATTCGGAGATGGTTTAGTACAATATCTTATAAAATCGTGTTCTCCTTCAAAAAGCAACGCTCCTTTTTTCATTAGCTCGATATCCAGATTTTCTTCAAATGACATCATCAACGGGGCAGTAAAGGGATGCGGTTTCTCGCCAAAGCAGAAAAGGTATAAATATTCTTTTTGTTTGGGATGATTGATAATATTGAAATCTTCGGTTACTTCTTCTACTTTCAATGCCTTTATGTCGGGCGGAAAATTGGAATTGAGCAGGATCAACAATTGGTCTGTATCCAGTACCTCATCCACAAAAAGTTCAAAAGCGGAGTGATGAGCAGAAACCATAGAATCGGTTCTACTACATCCCATTGTTTTAAAGTTATCATGACCCAAAACAAAGGGAAGCGTTTTATCCACCATGTGATGAACGGTTTTAAGGTCGGGTTGTTTCGCCCAACCATGAAAACGGAAACCCAGGTATTGGATATGAATGAGGTAATAATGCATTGGAATTATCAAATATCAGCATTCCAATTCAATTATCAAGGACAATTGACGACTGCATTTGAAATGGACCAAGGAAGTTTATTTGTTTCCTTTTGCCCAGTTGTCTCTTAGACTTACCGTTCTGTTAAAGATCATATTTTCTTTAGTGCTGTCTTTATCCAAACAGAAATATCCCATTCGTAAAAATTGAAATCTATCTACTAATCCGGCATCCGCAAGGGCAGGTTCAGCAAATGCTTGAGGAATAATTGATAAGCTGTTTTCATTGATATGATCTTTAAAATCACCATCTTTTGTGCTGGGATTTTCCACTTTAAACAACCTGTCGTATTTTCTTACTTCAACCGGTATGGCTTGATCAATACTCACCCAATGCAACGTTCCTTTAGCCTTTATGCCGGAAGTGTCTTCACCACTTTTACTGTCAGGGTAATAAGTACAATGCAATTCTGTGATGTTGCCGTTAGCATCCTTTATTACTTCATTGCAGGTAATAATGTAAGCACTCTTTAACCGTACAAATTTACCGATGTCTAGGCGGAAAAATTTTTTCGGAGCATTTTCCATGAAATCATCTCTTTCAATATAGATGTTTCGACTGAAAGGAATATCTCTTTCACCGTCACTTTCATTTTCAGGATTGTTTTCACTTTTCAGCCATTCAACTTTTCCTTCTTCAAAATTGGTGATCACTACTTTAACAGGATCAAACACCACCATTCTTCGCTGTGCAATTTTGTTCAAGTGATTTTTAACATGAAACTCCAGTAATGCAATATCGGTTAAACCGTTTCTTTTTAACACACCGATCTCGTCGCAGAAATTTCGGATAGCTTCCGGGGTGTAACCTCTTCTTCTTATACCGGATAGCGTAGGCATTCTTGGGTCGTCCCAGCCGGTTACGAATTGGCCTTCCACTAATTCCAACAACTTTCGTTTACTCATCACCGTATAATTGAGATTCAATCGGGCAAACTCATATTGTTTGGAAGGATATAGTTCTAATTTTTCGATCAACCAATCATACAGTTCTCGATGAGGGATAAACTCAAGCGTGCAGATGGAATGGGTGATTTTTTCAATGGCATCACTTTGGCCATGCGCAAAGTCGTACATCGGATAGATACACCATTCATTACCGGTTCGATGATGCGCTGCGAGTTTTATTCTATATAAAAGCGGATCGCGCATGTGCATATTGGGAGAAGCCATATTGATCTTGGCACGCAATACTTTTGAGCCTTCAGCAAATTCTCCGTTTTTCATACGGCTAAATAGATCCAAATTTTCTGCTATGCTTCTTTCTCTGAACGGGCTGTTTTCACCCGGAACGGTAGGCGTGCCTTTAAGTGCAGCAATTTCTTCAGGAGAGCTGTCATCCACATAAGCCAATCCTTTTTGGATCAGATCAACCGCCATATTGTATAAGTCACCAAAATAATCGCTGGTATATAATTCTTCGGCCCAATCAAAGCCTAACCATTTAATATCTTCTTTGATGCTTTCTACATACTCTATATCTTCTTTAGTTGGATTGGTATCGTCAAATCTTAAGTTGGTTTTGCCTCCATATTTTACGCCTAATCCAAAATTCAGGCAAATAGCTTTGGCATGTCCAATATGCAAATAACCAT
>JAGQYH010000031.1:2794-14963 GCA_020436175.1 Bacteroidota bacterium | reverse complement strand
AACTCAAACACCTTGTAATAAGTTATTAAAGTTTGGTCCAACATTTTTCTATATCTAACTACCGAGTTAGGCTTTAAAATTATAAATAATCATAAAACTAATACTCATTGGAAGTGAGTATATTGTTTCTAATCTTGGATTTAACATTAGTCGGGCAAAAAAAAAGGCATCTATTAAGATGCCTTTACTACTCTAAATTCTTATTTAGTTAAGTCTTATCAATCCGTTTTTAGTATCCATTCCTACATTTTCCAAAGGATAACCATCCGGTTTTGAAGGTGTGTGCAAGAAATCCGGTAAGTCAACTGTGCCGGAAGCAACACTAACACCACTTAAGGTTACATATAGTCTATCACAGCTATTGTCTAATTCAACTACCCCACTTTGTACGGAAATGTCAAACAAGGTGTCACCACCAATAACGAATTGGGCAAAAGTTAAATTTGAAACCAATCCGGTTCTGGTTGATTCGTCAAATTGTGCATTAAAGGTTGTTCCTAATAAGGCACTTTGAATAGCGAGTGTACTGCCATTAGAAGTAATAATGGCTGTATCATTATTCGTTAATTCAAATAATCCGGCTAATCTATATTTACCGACAAAAGTGTCAACAAAATCTTCTTGTGTACAACCATCTTCGCCGCAAGAAGTGATTAGTGTTACAGAAAACACTAAAGCCAATACCATAAAAAGGTTATAATTCAATTTTTTCATAATTAGAAATTTTTGCAATAATACGGTTATTTAATTTTAAAATTGTTTAATTGTGTGCACATGTACCGAAAGCATGTCGATATGTTAATCGTTTTTTGTATTTTTATCATTCAGCAATTTTACGATCAAAAATGACAGAATCTATCCTTAATCCAGTAACAATAGCCAAATTTGATGCCAAAAAGCTAACCGAAAAGCAAAGAGCATATTTTAATTCAGGTAAAACATTATCCGTTGATTTTAGATTAGAGCAATTGAAGAAATTGCGGCAATTGATTGTTGACAATGAAACAAGGATACTGGATGCTTTGCATAAAGATCTTAAGAAGAATCATACGGAAGGTTACGTAACAGAAGTGGGATTTACATTGGCTGAATTAGATCATACCATAAAAGGCATCAAAAAATGGGCAAAACCTAAGAAAGTGGGTACCGCTATGTTTCATGCTGTAGCCACAAGTTATATTTATAGTGATCCGTATGGCGTGGTGTTAATTGTTGGGCCTTGGAATTATCCTTTTCAATTAACCATTGCTCCATTGATCGGAGCGATGGCCGCCGGTAACTGCTCCATAGTTAAACCCTCTGAAATTGCAGGACATACCGGTAAACTAGTGGTGGAATTGTTAAATGAGAATTTTGATGAAGGCTATATTAAAGCCATTTTTGGTGGTGTTGAAGAAAGCAAGGCCTTATTGGATGAAAAATTTGATTATATCTTTTTCACCGGAGGAACAGGGATCGGAAAGATCTTTTATCAAGCTGCTGCCAAGCACTTAACGCCGGTTACTTTGGAGTTGGGAGGCAAAAGTCCATGTATTGTAGATAAAAAGATTCAATTAGAATATTCTTCCAAGCGAATTACTTGGGGAAAATGGACCAATGCAGGACAAACTTGCGTAGCACCGGATTATTTGTTAGTACATAAAGAGAGTAAGGCTAAACTCATTGATAAGATGAAGAAGCACTTAAAGGATTTTTATGGCGAAGATGCGCAGCAAAGTCCAGATTATGGAAGGATTATTAATCACAACCATTTTAAAAGATTGGAAAAATTGTTGGAAAAAGGCAACATTCTTGTAGGTGGAACAACTGATGAAGATGATCTGTATATTGCTCCAACCATCATTGATAATGTTTCTTTGGAAGATCCGGTGATGCAAGATGAGATTTTCGGACCTATTTTACCGATCATAGAATATTCCAATACTTCAGAGATTCTTGAATTGGTTAATAATCATTTTGGAAAGCCATTGGCCTTATATGTGTTTTCTGAAGATGGTGATTTTGTGGAAGAGATATTAACCAAAACTTCTTCCGGTGGAGGATGTGTGAACGATACTTTAATGCATTTAGGTAATGGAAATTTACCGTTTGGCGGTGTGGGAGACAGCGGGATAGGAGCTTATCATGGAGAGTATAGTTTTGATACTTTTTCTCATAAAAAATCAATTTTAAAGAAATCTACTTTAATCGATTTAGCAATAAGATATGCACCGTTTAAGAATAATCTACCGATTCTTAAAAACTTGATGAAATATTTGGGATAAAATATAGGGGTTGATATTTAAACTAGAATATCAACTGTTAATCCTAAAACAATCCGAATAATTGCGTATCAATCTTATGGACAACTGTACTGAAATCTTCAGGATTATCAGCAAAGTTTAAGGTATCCACATCAATTACCAACAATTCTCCTTCGCGATAGTTATCGATCCAATTGTTGTAGTAAGAATTCAATTGCTTCAGATAATCTAATCGTATGTTGTCTTCATATTCACGACCTCTCTTTTGGATCTGATCCACTAAATTCGGTAAAGAGCATTTTAGATAAATCATAAGGTCAGGTGCTTGTACCTGTGTAAAAATGGTTCTGAAAAGATTGATATAGTTTTCAAAATCTCGAGTGGACATCAAGCCCATCTCATGCAAATTGGGAGCAAAAATATAAGCATCTTCAAATACGGTTCTGTCTTGAATAACAGTTTTATTCCCTTTTTGAATATCCAATACTTGCTTCAATCTACTGTGTAAAAAATAGATCTGTAGGTTGAATGACCATCTTGGCATATTCTCATAGAAGTCGTTCAAATAAGGGTTATTATCAACCGCTTCATATATAGGTTCCCACCCATAATGCTTTGCCAATTTCTCTGTTAGCGTAGTTTTACCGGCTCCAATGTTGCCGGCAATTGCTATATGCTTTATTTCTTTATGCTTACTGATGACGCTCTAATTTTTATTACCAAATTTGTGAAATTCCCATACGTTCTTTAACTCCCTTAATGGTTCCCAAAGCACTTTCCCTGGCTCTTTCGGCACCATCTTTGGCAATTTGTTTTAACAATTGCTCATTGTTCTCTAAATCTACAATTTTTTCCTTAAGTGGAGAGGTAAATTGTATGATATCTTCTGCCAATTGTTTTTTTAGTTCACCATATCGGACAGTACAGTTATTATATTGTTCTTCAAAATGCTGAATGGTGGATGGATCAGAAACTAATTCCATTAAGCTGAAAAGGTTTTCAATTTCAATCGGTTTTTTTTCGTTAGGTTGGGTAGGGCCGCTATCCGTTTTTGCCTTCATTACCTTTTTTCTGATCTCTTTCTCTTCATCTCTTAAGAAGACGGCATTGCCTGCACCTTCTGATTTGCCCATTTTACCGGTGCCATCCAAACCGGGCACTTTGACTAATTGATTGCTAAAATTAAATGCTTCCGGTTCCGGGAAGAAATCACCATATCTACCATTAAAACGTTTAGCAAAATTTCTAGTCATCTCCAGATGTTGTTCCTGATCTTTTCCTACAGGCACATAATCGGCTCTGTGGATTAAAATATCTGCGGCCATTAAAACAGGATAAGTCAACAAACCGGCATTGATATTTTCTTTGTGCTTCTTTATTTTTTCTTTAAAAGTAACGACCTTTTCCAGTTCACCTTTATATGCCAACATGTTTAAAAGCATATACAATTCGGCAATTTCAGGAACATCACTCTGAATATAAATAACTGATTTCTCCGGATCAACACCGCAGGCTACGTATTCTGTTAATACGGTTTTTACATTCTTTCTTAACTGTATGGGATCGGGATGTGTGGTCAATGCATGAACGTCCGCTACAAAAAAATAGCATTGGTATTCTTCTTGCATTTTCACAAAATTCTTAATGGCTCCAAAGTAGTTACCTAGATGGAGAAAGCCTGTAGAACGTACGCCACTTAATACCGTTTTCATCGTCGCAAAAATATTAATTCATTTGATTTCGTAGGAATATGTTGAAAAGTAATGCCCAAAATTATTCTAAAATTAAAGGATGGCAGATGTTAAATTTGTTTATCTAATAGAACATTATTTTGCCTCATTGAATTTTAAAATGCATATTTTTTAGCTTTACAAATTGAAACAACACTTATGAAGGTAGATGGCGCATTAATAGATCGATTAGCCGAATTGTCGAAGTTAGAGTTTAATGAAAAGGAAAAAATAGAAATCCAAAAGGATCTTTCTAATATCTTATCATTTATGGAGAAGTTGAATGAGGTGAATACAGATGATGTAGAACCATTGGTTTATATTAATGAAGATGTAAATGTGGTTCGGGAGGATGTTGTTAAAGATGTGTTGAAACAGGAGGAGGTGCTAAAAAATGCTCCCATTAAAGATGATACCTATATTAAAGTACCAAAAGTGATAGAACAACCATAAAATATGAGCGCGATAATCACATTAAAAGGTATTCAGCGTCATTTTAAATTGGGTGGCGAAGTCATTAAGGCTTTGAAAAATATTGATATCACCATTAATAAGAACGAATATGTAGCTTTAATGGGGCCTTCCGGTTCCGGTAAATCAACTTTGATGAACTTGTTGGGTTGTTTGGATACGCCTACTGCGGGAGAATTTTTACTGGATTCAGTGAATGTTAGAAGTTTGAACGATAATGAATTGGCCAATATTCGAAATGCTAAAATCGGCTTCATTTTTCAAACATTCAATCTAATTCCCAGATTAAGTACTTTGGAGAATGTGGCTTTGCCCTTAGTTTATGCCGGGATGGGCAGAACAAAAAGGATACAAAGGGCGAAAGAAGTATTGGAGTCCGTTGGATTAGGAGATAGAATGGATCACAAACCCAATGAACTTTCAGGCGGTCAAAGGCAAAGGGTGGCAGTAGCACGGGCATTGGTCAATAATCCTTCCCTCATTTTGGCTGACGAACCCACCGGTAACTTGGATACAAAAACTTCTTATGAGATTATGGAACTGTTTCAAGAGATCCATGATAAGGGCAATACCATAGTTATTGTAACACATGAAGAAGATATTGCGCTGTATGCACACAGAATAATCAGGTTGAGAGATGGTTTGGTGGAGGAAGATAAAATCAATGAAGAGGTAAGACGAGTAGAGCGGACACCGGTCGTTTAATCAATAGCAAAGATTTACTTTACGTGATTATTATCGATGTAAATCATATAGAATATGAAAATTTATACCAAAACAGGAGATAAGGGAACTACTTCATTAATAGGAGGTACAAAAGTTTCCAAAGGTAATTTACGAATAGAGGCTTATGGTACAGTGGATGAATTAAATTCATATATCGGGATCGTTCAAAGTAAGTTACTACCACAGGATAAGTTATTAGGCTTGTTAGCTGAAATACAAAGCAACTTATTCATTATGGGTGCTTTATTAGCGGCAGATCCTGAGAAAAGCAGAATGACATTACCGGATTTGAAGGAAACAGATGTTCAAAAGTTAGAACATGCCATAGATGCCATGGATGAAAATTTGGAACCGCTAAAAGCCTTTATTTTACCCTCAGGAAATGAAAATATTGCACACTGTCATGTAGCAAGATGTGTTTGCAGAAGGGCGGAACGCATTGTAGTGCGACTTTCAGAGCAGGCTTCGGTCGATCAAATCTTAATTATTTACCTCAATCGACTATCTGATTTCTTGTTTACTTTATCCAGAAAAATTGGCAAAGATTTTGGTGTGGAAGAAGTGATTTGGCAATCTTAGGTAGTGCGAAAAATTAATACTTGGAAAACTTACAATTTTTCAAAAAAAATACCTACTATTGCACGCTTTTTAAAAAATACCATAAACACACTAATAAATGTATTGGACATTAGAATTAGCTTCTCATTTGGAAGAGGCACCTTGGCCATCAACTAAAGATGAGTTAATTGATTATTCTATCAGAACCGGAGCGCCGATTGAAGTGATTGAGAATTTACAGGAATTGGACGACGAAGAAGGTGAAATTTACGAGTCTATCGAAGATGTATGGCCGGATTATCCTACTAAGGATGATTTCTTCTTTAATGAAGATGAATATTAATCAAAACTAAGCTCACAACTAGCCAGTTGTGTGTGTATTATAGAATTTCTTTCTTGAAAAACTTCAAAAGGAGTAGTTAAATGCTCATGCTTATACAATAAGCCTTTTTTGAAGAATCCGGATAAATACGTAGTATTTGATTTTGGTGCTTCGCTTTGTGAAAAGGTGAATACTTTGTTGCCTACTGTTAGACAGTGATCATAATATCTGTCAGATTTCAATGCAATGGATGCCGATTTGCTGTACACCGTAATTTTTCTACTACCTCTATATATAAAGATAATGTTGATGCATATCAATGTTAGGATGATAGCTTTTTTGGCTACTTTGACATTGTAAAGAGCGAAAGTCATGGCCACTAATATTAAAATCATTCCAGCAGCCTCTATTCCATCCAAGTATAAGTTGTTGATCGATGCCAGTTTCCATTGAGTAATAATATCAATAGATCGAATAAGAAATATGGCTATCAAAGAAATACCTTTTCCCATCCAATAGGCTACAAAGGGAACACTGCTGAATGAAAATAGTAGAAGCGTTCCTGAAACCAACAAAAAGGCAATTGGTATAGCCAATAAATTAGTGATAGGGAACACCAATGAGAATTGATGAAAGTAATAGAGTGTGATGGGCGTTGTACCAATTACGGCAGCGAATGATACCGCTTGAATCGACCAGCAATAATTAAGGATTTTATTTTTAAAATAAAGGGTTTTATAAATTTTTGGGTAAAGGATTAAAATAGCAGCCACTGCCGAATAGGATAGTTGAAACCCAATGGAAAAAAGCATCTTTGAGTTGATGATTAAAAGTATTGCGGCACTGGCAGCCAATATGTTCAGGTTGTCTTTATCCAAATTGTTCAGTTTAGAAATGGAAAACAGAGAGAACATAAAGGCAGCTCTTTGAACAGAAGGCGAGAAACCGGTGATGACGGCAAATAGCCATACTAGCAGAATTTCTACTAAGACAACATAAAATTTTAGTTTGGGTTGGTATTGAAGAATGGGCTTGAATAAAAATGCAATAAGTGACCAGACGATACCTACATGCAATCCGGATACTGCCAAAATATGCATGATTCCTGCCTTGCTAAAGGAATCTTTTGTTGTTTTATCTAGGTCGGTCTTTACACCGAGTGAAATAGCCTTGATCAAACCACCGGCTTCTTCACTAATATACTTATCAATAATAACTGTAAAATGATTCCTTGTGGTGGCAGAAAACTGTGCCACAGATAACTGTTTAGTGGGATGAGCTATAAAAACCCATTTTTTCGAATCAACATAAGCTGAAGAGTATATACCTTTTGAAGCCATGAATGATCGATAATCGAATTGTCCCGGTAATTCACTCTCGGTAAAAGGTGACAGTTTAGCATTGACCCTAATTTTGTCGCCTTTACCCAACGCTTGGGCTGCAGAATCTTTTTTTATGTATAAGATAGCCTGTGTAGTAATGTAGTTTTCAAGACTATCATAATATTGCAATTGTGCCTCAAATTGATATGTTTTTTCCTTTTCTACCGGTGTGTTGATTATGGTGGCTATTGCATGGACTTCTTGAGTAATTGGAAGTTCCTTTGATATCTTACGATTGGAAGTAAAGCCAACAATAAACAGCAATAGGTATAGCAGTATAGATTGCTTTGATGGTTCACGTTTTAAGAATATGATTGTTATCGCTAAGATTATAATGATCAACAACGAAGCAATCAAAGGGACGATACTAAATGGTTTGCCCAATATGATTCCGGCGATAAAAGCAGGCAGTATCCTTATAAAAGGGAATCGTTTCCAATAGATGTAAAACACATATTAAAGAGTCATAATGAAAGAAATTTCCATAAAATGGAAACTGGATTTTACATTTTGTTCGACTTAATCTTTTAACAATTCCTCTATTCGGCGTTCGAACTGATCGAATTTGAAAAGATACAACACTTGTTTCATCATTTGATCGATGCTGTTCAAGCATAAGTTACCAATGCTGCCTTCATGGGTGTGCTTGATATTGTTGGGGATTTCAAAATCGTCATTTTCAATGGATTGCCCAACCATAACATAAGCATCTCTAAAAGGCATTCCGTCTTTTACCAGTTGGTTGACTTTCTCCACACTGTAGAGGTATTTGTATTTCTCGTCACTTAGAATTTCATCCTTTACAATGATGTTGTCGAGCATCACACTTAAAATATCCAAACAGGAGTTGAGCTCTGCAAAAGACAGAATATAATCTTCTTTGATCATTTGCAAATCGCGGTGATAACCGGAAGGTAAATTGTTTAAGATGGTGTTGAACTGAAAGGGAAGTGCTTGTATCTTATTGCATTTTGCCCGGATCAATTCAAAAACATCGGGATTTTTTTTGTGCGGCATGATACTACTCCCTGTGGTCAAAGCATCAGGGAAACTTATAAAATCGAAATTTTGATTCATATACAGACAGGCATCCATGGAAAATTTAGAAATGCTGGACGCTATGGATGCTAAACCCGTAGCAATACTTCTTTCCATTTTACCTCTATTCATTTGCGCATAAACAGAGTTGTAGTTCAAATCGTCAAAACCCAATAACTCTGTAGTAAACCGACGGTCTAAAGGCATAGAACCGCCATAACCGGCACCGGAACCCAAAGGATTCTTTTGAGCCATAGTATAAGCCGCATGCAGCATTCTCAAATCATCTACCAAAGCTTCTGCATAAGCGCTGAACCATAGGCCAAAGGAAGAGATCATTCCGACTTGCAAATGCGTATATCCCGGAATCAACTTGTCTTTGTGACTTTCTGCCAGTTCCAGCAGTTGATTAAACACCTTTTTAACTTTAATCGTAACGGTTTTAACTTCTGCACGCGAAAACAATTTGATATCCAACAAAACCTGGTCATTTCTGGATCTTCCGGTATGGATCTTCTTACCAATGTCCCCTAAACGTTCTGTTAGTCTGATTTCTATTTCAGAATGAATGTCTTCCGCTTCCGGTCGGATAGAAAAATTACCCGATTCAATTTTCTTATAGATGACCAATAATTCATTTCTCAGTTTCAGGAACTCACTATGGTGTAGCAAGCCTTGTTTTTGAAGCATTTGAATATGTGCTAAGGATCCTAAAACATCATAAGGCGCTAACAACAAGTCTAATACCTGATCATTCCCAACCGTAAAATCATGAACTTTTTGTTCTAAATATTGATCTTTTTGCTCTCCTTTATCCCAAAGTTTTGTGGCGCTCATTTGGTAAACAATTCATTTAGTAAACGAATATAAGTCTTAATTCCTTCTTCAATTTCACTGATGTAGATAAACTCCCCCGGCGTGTGGGATCGTTCGGATTTTCCCGGACCCATTTTAATGGATGGAATACTCAACAATGCTTGATCAGACAATGTACTTGAACCAAATGTTTCAATGCCTAAGGCTCGGGCAGCTTCTACAATGGGATGATCCTCTGCAATAGAAGAAGGTTTTAGACGAGTAGATCTCGCTTGAATTTTGGCATTCACATTAGTTTGAATCGTTGCCAAAAGTTCTTCATAGCTATAGGTATCCACTGTTCGGATATCGATTACATATTTACATTCATCCGGTACTACATTGTGCTGATAACCGGCTTCAATCATGGTAACCGTCATTTTTATCGAACCCAAATAAGAATCTTGTTTTTCAAATTGAAAATTTTTGATCCATTGAATGTCTTCCATTGCCAGATACAAGGCATTAACGCCTTCATTGCGTGCAGCATGACCGGTTTTTCCTTTCGTAATCGCATCCACAACCATCAAACCTCTTTCTGCAGTGGCCATTTTCATTTCTGTAGGCTCACCAATAATGGCAATAGCACAATTCGAGGTAATATTTTCGATGGCTGCAATACCGTTAACTCCTGATATTTCTTCTTCCGCAGTGGCTGCAAAACATATGTTGAAGGGGAGTTCTTTGTGGTCATAAAAATATAGAAACGTACCCAGCAAACTCACCAATGCGGCTCCCGCATCATTGCTTCCTAATCCTATTAATTGGCCTTTGTCTTCTATTGCAGCAAATGGATCTACCGTCCAACCTGCGGCCGGTTTAACCGTATCAATGTGAGAGTTCAACAAAATAGTGGGACGGTTAGCGTCAAAATATTTGTTGTAACACCAAGTGTTGTGAAGATGCGTTTCAATGGGAATATTATGGTCGGTAAGAAAATCCCTGATGACGTTCGCAGCTCGTGCTTCTTCCTTACTGATAGACGGCGTACGGATCAACATTTTTAACAGATCAATACAAAGTTGCGATATGTGGTCGGTTTCCATCATTTGAGAATAGTGGTGCCTACATTTTGATGGTCTAAAGATTTATCCAATTCGGCAATATTAGTGAGAATGATCTTAGCAACACCATTTTCAAGAGCAGCCTTTGCATTCTGTATTTTTGGGATCATACCATCTACAATAATACCTTTATCAATCAAGTCATTGATCTCGGCAATTTTTATCTCATTGATTACGGATTGTTCATTCTCTTTATCGGCCAAAACTCCTTTTTTATCAAACAGATAGTATAAATCAACGCTGTGTTCATGAGCCAATGCCACAGCAATTTCGTTGGCGATGGTATCGGCATTGGTGTTGAGTAATTGTCCTTTTCCATCATGAGTAATGGGTGCAACAACCGGAATTTGATTCTTGGTTAATATAGTTTCCAAAAAGGAAGCGTCAACCTTATCAATATCTCCGGCAAAACCGTAATCTATAGCACTATTTCGCCTTTTATGTGCTAAAATGAAATTGCAGTCGGCACCTGTCAAACCTACGGCATTTTGATCTTTGGCTTGCAATTGAGCAACAATACTTTTATTGATCCAGCCGGCATAAGCCATCACTACTACCTTCAAGGTAGCTTCGTCTGTAATTCTCCGACCATTGTGCATTTTGGGCGCAATGCCTAGATCCATACAAAGCTGACTGGCAATTTTACCGCCACCATGTACCAGTATCTTATTACCTTTTATTTTGGAAAGTATAGTGATGAACTGTTGCAATTGATCTGCATCATCAACAATTTGCCCACCGATCTTAAATACTTTTATTTCCATTTTATGATTTACGAACTTGCGAGTTATTTTAAATGAAATTTAAAAATTCACGAAGCAATCTGTTTAAATTATCTTTTTATTTCGTCACTATAACTTTAGTCACTAATTTTATTACATTAGCTTCAAATTTAATCAATGGATGTAATAACTACTGCAATTGAGTTTATAGGGAACAATATTCCTTTGTTAACAATTTTGATTTTGGCCACTTTTATCGGTCAGGAAGTAATTTCCAATATTCCCTCCATTTTACACACACCATTAATGTCAGGTGCCAACGCTATCAGCGGTATTGTGATCATCGGATCTGTTATTGTGGTGCTTCGTGCTAATCCATCTGATTATTTCACCTTATCGCTGGGATTTGTTGCCATCACTTTAGCAACCATTAACGTGGTTGGTGGTTTCGTGGTAACCGATAGAATTTTAGGCATGTTCAAGAAAAAGAAGAAGTAGAGAGGCCCTGTCTCTTATCATTTATTTTCCTTAATTATTGTTAAGCATATAGGCAAAGCCAAAGCTTTAGGCTTAATTTTAACATTTATGAACCGCAACTGGATTTTCATTTTAACGGTATTGGCTGTATTTGGATTGACAGGCTTAACTGTCGTGCAAATTATTTGGCTTAAAAATGCTATTGCGGTTAAAGAACAACGCTTCGATAATGATGTGCGCGAGGCATTATATGAAATTGCTGAAAAAGTAGAATCATTTGAGTACGAGCCCTTTGTAAAAGAATTGATCGCCAGCAATGCTATTGATATAGGAGTAGGATCAAGTGACTTTAAAAACATGACCTACCAACAAAATCTGGGTGAGCAAAAAGTTTATGTTTATTTGGAAGATGGGGTCGATTCTTCATTGGCCATTGAGATCAATTTCAACAAAACGGATAATTGGCGAGATAAGAGTTTTGATGTTACCGCCGATGATCAACCGATTGGCATGGAAGTCGGCCGTTTGCCTATTTCCATCATGGTGGATCCACATGAATTGGCCACCAAATACCTCAGTCA
>JAGQYH010000031.1:0-2694 GCA_020436175.1 Bacteroidota bacterium | reverse complement strand
AATTTGAAAAACATCATTAACGAAACATTGGCCAAAAAATCCATCCATACAGAATTTGAATTCGGAGTGACGGAATACACCTTAAATAACTTTGTTTTTGTTTCTTCCGGCGCTGCATTGGAGGAATTGTACGATACTAAATATTCCGTGACTCTTTTTAAAGGAAATATTTATGAAAGTGCCAAGCAATTAATGCTGACTTTTCCGAACCGAAGACAATATATGTTGAATTCGCTCTGGTTGCCGCTTTCGTTTTCAACCTTATTTTTGTTATTGGTGATTGGTTCTTTCGGACTGGCATTATATATCATACTCCGGCAAAAGCAATTGTCGGCGATGAAAATGGATTTCATCAATAACATGACGCATGAGCTGAAAACACCTATTAGTACCATTTCATTAGCCAGTCAAATGTTGAAGGATGAGGGCATTGCTGCACAATCGGCCAGTAGATTGAAGTATGCAGGAATGATCTATGATGAAAACAAGCGTTTGGCCAATCAAGTCGAAAAGGTTTTGCAAATGGCCAGAATGGAAAATGGCGATATCAAGTACAATAAAAACCCGATCGATGTACATGAGCTATTGGAAATTGCGTTAAATCAGTTCTATATACAGGTTGAAGACAGTGGAGGGGAATTGATTCAAAGCTTGAATGCCAAAGAGTCGATTATTATGGCAGATGAATTACATTTGACAAACGTTGTTAATAATTTGCTGGATAATGCGTTAAAGTACAATGATAAAGAAGTTCCCGTGATAGAAGTGAGTACGGCTTTGGATGGAGATGATATTCTAATTTCCGTAGAAGATAATGGCATGGGACTCAAAAAAGATGAGTTAAACAAAATATTTGATCAATTTTATAGGGTAAACAAAGGTGATGTTCACGACACTAAAGGATTTGGCATTGGTTTGTCATATGTGAAGTCTATCGTTCAGGCGCACAATGGAACTATAACAGTGCAAAGTCAGTTTAGTAAAGGAACCACTTTTACAATCAGATTGCCCTTGAAAAAAGCGTAACCTATGAGTAATAAAGAAGAATTAAAAAAAGTATTGTTAGTAGAAGATGATCCCAATTTGGGCATTCTATTACAAGAGTATCTTGGGCATAAAAATTATGCGGTAGATCTTAAAAGAAACGGCATTGAAGGTTTAACGGCTTTCAAACAAGAAAGTTATGATATCTTACTTTTTGATGTGATGATGCCTAAGAAAGACGGATTTACATTGGCCAAAGAAGTAAGAGAAATGGACAAGGATGTGCCTATCATTTTTCTCACTGCCAAATCAATGAAGGAAGATAAGATCAAAGGACTGACCATCGGTGCCGATGATTATATCACCAAGCCATTTAGTATGGAAGTGTTGGAATTAAAAATCAATGCCATTCTGAGAAGAATTGAAAAGAACGATGTGGAACCGGCAAAAGACAGCTACAAAGTTGGTGATACCGTGTTGGATTACAAGCATCAGAAATTAATTTACGGAAGTGATTCTGTTCATTTAACCACCAAAGAGAATGAGCTGTTGCGCTTGTTTTGTGAGCGTCCCAACCAAATTCTGGAGAGGGAATTGGCACTGAATCAAGTTTGGAATAACGACAGCTATTTCACAGCTAGAAGTATGGATGTTTTTATTTCGAAATTGAGAAAATATCTTCGACCGGATAAAAAGTTATCCATTGTAAATGTTCATGGTGTAGGCTATAAGTTAGTTGTTAATTAATTATCGCCTATTTTGTCCATAATTTGGAACATTTGTATTGTGCTTTCTTAAATTTGTGCAACAATTTTTGAGGTATGATTCTTTCTGATAAGGAAATTTTGAAAGCTATTGACTGTGGTGATATTGTTATTGAACCCTTTAATCGTGAAAATTTAGGTACCAATTCTTATGATGTCCGTTTAGGTAAACATCTGGCTATGTATAAGAATAGGGTGTTGGATGCTCGTAAACACAACGAGATCGAGCCCATAGAAATGTCTGAAAATGGATATGAGCTACAACCCGGCGTGTTGTATTTAGGCGTGACCGAGGAATATACGGAAACCCATGCCCATGTTCCTTTTTTAGAAGGAAAGTCAAGCGTTGGACGATTAGGAATCGATATTCATGCTACAGCAGGAAAAGGAGATGTAGGCTTTTGCAACAATTGGACGCTTGAAATTTCTTGTGTGCAACCTGTGATTGTCTATCCGGGAATGCCCATCGGACAGCTTATCTATTTTGTGGTGCAAGGCGATATTGAGCACTACTACAACAAAAAGAAAAACGCTAAGTACAATAGCAAGACCGGTCGACCGATGGAGTCGATGATGTACAAGAATAGTTTTTAGTCAAAACATCAAGGCATGAAAATTCCTACTTGGAAACATGTTTTAAGCTATTTGGTAGATATTCATTTGATGAGTATTGTATCTAAGCAGAATGGACCTATGCAATTATTTTATAGCAATGGAGCATTCAAACTCACTACCTTAAATGTGGTGTATTCCTGGGGAAAGCATTATCGTTCATTTGCTAAAGCTATTAATGATCTTGATCTGTTGAAGCAAGAAAATATCCATTCCGTTTTGGTATTAGGTTGGGGGATGGGCAGTATTGCCAACTTACTGGAAGAACATCCCACTGTGAAAGAGATCACAGGCGTAGATCATGATAATACACTAATACATTTGTATCAAACCG
>JAGQYH010000319.1 GCA_020436175.1 Bacteroidota bacterium | reverse complement strand
CTCAATGATCAGATCACAGCCTTTTAGATCATCTGCTTGCTCAGTCGGTTGAATGAGTGACAATAATTGATCTTGTTTTTCTTTTGTGAATTTTCCTCTTTGGATCAATTTATCGGTGATCTTTTCAGAATAAGATTTACCAAATGTGGCCTTTTCCAATGACACATCTTTTAGAACTACCGGAATACCTCTGACGGCGCACGAATAGGCAATTCCTGCACCCATCATTCCAGCACCTAAAACACCAACTTTTTGGATACTGCTTTTTTCAATATTGGCCGGTCTACTGGCACCTTTTTTAACAGCATTAAGATCAAACCAAAATGCCTTTGTCATATTTTTAGAAACCTTACCGACAGCCAAACCGGTAAAATATCGCGATTCAATTCTTGACGCAGTGTCAAAATCTACCAATGCTCCTTCAACAGCCGTGCTGATAATTGCTTGAACAGCGGGATAGTTGCCATGTGTCTTCGCCTTAGACATTGCCGGAACGATAGGTAACATCATGGCTACTTTCGGATTGGTAGGTGTTCCTCCGGGAAATCTAAAGCCTTTAACATCCCATGGGGCTTGAGCCTTCGGATGCGCTTTGATCCAGTCTTTCGATTTTTGGATCATTTCTTCTGGGGTTCCGGCCAATTCATCTGCTAATCCTGCCGCTACTGCTGCTTTAGGCTTAAGCTTCTTACCTTCCGTTAAGAATGGCAAAGCATTTTGCAATCCAAGCATTCTTGTTAATCTGACAATTCCACCGCCACCGGGTAGTAAACCTAATCCTACTTCCGGCAAGCCAATAACACTTTTTGGATTATCCAAAGCCACTCTATAATGACAAGCTAATGCAACTTCATAGCCGCCGCCCAGCGCACTTCCATTGATGGCAGCTACCATAGGAATACCCATTGTTTCAATTCGACGTAATCCGGCTTTCAGTGTTTCACACATATCAAAAACGGCTTTTGCATCCGTCATGGCATGCACTTTATCCAGATCAGCACCGGCAATAAAAGTTGATTTTGCAGAGGTGAAAATTACACCGGCAAGCTCATTTTTCTGTTTTTCCAATGAATCGATAGTCGCCAAAATACTTGTATCAAATTCTTCATTTAACACATTGGCTGATCTTCCGGGCATGTCAATAATTACAGTGGCTATTTTATCGTTGTCAATATCTATTTTAAACATTATTCTAAAAATTCTAGATTCGAATGATGAAATTCGAAAAGTTATAAATCAGGTTTAATTCTTATTCTTTAATGATACCAATGATTTGGATGTGAATTAGCATCTTTCGATAATAGCAGTAGAACCCATTCCACCACCTACGCATAAAGTAACTAAAGCGGTTGATTTATCGGAGCGTTCTAATTCATCTACCATTGTACCCAATATCATGGCTCCCGTGGCACCAAGTGGATGTCCCATGGCTATGGCACCACCATTTACGTTCAACTTTTCATCCGGCACGTCCAAATCTCTTTGAAATCTAAGTACAGCAGATGCAAAGGCCTCATTCATTTCAAACAAGTCGATATCTTTTGCTGTCATACCGGCTTGTTTTAGAGCTTTAATAGAAGCCGGGCCGGGACCGGTTAACATAATGGTAGGCTCTGTACTGGTTACAGCAGTGGTGATTATTTTGGCTCGGGGTTTTAATCCTAGTTCATCACCAATGGCTTTACTACCAATTAAAACTAACGCTGCACCATCCACAATCCCTGATGAATTACCGGCATGATGCACATGATCTATTTTTTCTAATTGTGGATACTTGGCCAAAGCAACCGCATCAAATCCCATTTGCCCCATGTTTTCGAAAGAAGGATTTAAACCACTTAAATCGTTTACAGTCGTTCCCGGACGCATATATTCATCAAAGTCGAGGATAACCAACCCATTTTTATCCTTTACAGGAATAATGGATCTTTTGAATCGCCCTTCTTTCCAAGCTTTTTCTGCTAAATTCTGACTTCTTATAGCATAATTGTCCACCATTTCACGGGTAAAACCTTCAATGGTTGCGATTAAGTCGGCACTAATGCCTTGAGGTACAAAATCAGTTTCGGCATTTACTTCCATGTCCAGCATCCAAGGGCCGCCATCTGAACCCATCGGTACACGCGACATAGATTCTACACCGCCACCAACAATTAAATGTTGCCATCCGGAACGAACTTTCATGGCGGCCAAATTACAGGCTTCCAACCCTGATGCGCAAAATCTGTTGAGCTGGAAACCGGGAACAGAAATGTCCCAGCCGGCATATTGCGGTGCTAATTTGGCAATGTTTCCACCTTGATCACCAACAGGAGAGACGCAACCAATAATCACATCTTCTACCTTTGAAGTATCCAGATCATTTCTTTCCTTTAATGCATCAAAAAGAGTGACTAAAAGATCGATAGGTTTTACTTCGTATAATGTTCCTTTTCCAGCTTTACCTCGTCCTCGAGGCGTTCTTACTGCATCATAAATGTATGCTTCTGTTGCCATGATTGATTTAATTAAGTTTTAATTTATATGATTTTCCTGTACTACTGCTGCGTGAATTTCTTAGTCTGTTTTTATTGTTGGCCATCGGCGATAAAAATAGGTTGCCGCTTAAAGCTGCCAATCCTCCCAAAATTCCACCAAAAATTGCGGTTAAAATTAGTAATAAAATCGGGGTTATGGTAAACCCAAGAAACTCTGTGAACAGATCAGACCATTTGCCCACAAACGCACCATTGGCCGCGAAATAAGCTGGCAAGGTAAAAAAAAAAAAAAA
>JAGQYH010000318.1 GCA_020436175.1 Bacteroidota bacterium | reverse complement strand
ACATCATCCTCTAATGTCAGCAATTGGGTTTGAATACTATTGATCAAGGTGTTGTAATCTCCGCCAGGCAAATCGGTTCTTCCTATACTGCCTTGAAACAAAACATCGCCGGATATACAATATCCATCTGCCTTATTGTAAAAACATATACTACCCGGACTGTGCCCCGGTGTAAAAAGTATATCAAAAATATCTTCTCCTAATTGAATGGTATTACCTTCTTTCAAAAAACCTTTTGGTTCAGGACTTTTGGAGTAAGGAATCCCCCATCTCGCCGCAGCAGCATCCGCAAATTGCAGCACCGGTAACTCCTTTTCGTGCATCAAAGCTTGTAATCCAAACTGATCAAAAACAAATTTGTTCCCCATGATATGATCAATATGCGCATGTGTCAAAATCAATTCTACAGGTGTCAATTCATGCTTTTCAATAGTATCCAATAACACTTTATCTTCTCTTGGATTGCTGTTGCCCGGATCAATGATCCAGCATTCTTTTTGGTCGTTGTAAATGATGTAGGTATTCTCTTGAAATGGATTAAATGTCAACTTGATAATTCTTGTCATTATATTGCGTTATAGTCTTAATAATCGGATTTTTTTGTAGTTTTCACGCTTAAATTAGCATAATTGAACAAACTATACTTTTTACTTTACATAATTCCTGAAAAAATTGATGTATCGTAAAATTATTTTGCGAAAACTTTGTTTATTGGTTACAATGATATTGAAAAAAGCACATTTATTGCTCCTCATAATTTTGTCTCTTTTTGTGATTTCCAACAGTGAAGCGCAAAGCACTGAAATGGAATTCGGACAAAACAGAGTGCAATTTCATGATTTCTATTGGTCGTTGTACGAATCCGAAAATTTCATCACCTATTACTATCCGGGAGGTCAACAAATCGGTCGGTTTACTTTAAAAGTAGCAGAAGATCTTTTAAAAGAAATCGAAGAATTTTACGATTATCGCATCAATAAAAAGATCAACATTTTAGTGTATACCGACATTACCGATTTGGGACAAACCAATATCGGTATCGAAAGAGAAGTGTATAATTCGGGCGGCACAACACAAATTATCGAAAATAAGATGTTTGTTTATTTTGATGGTGATCATCAAAATCTATATAACTCCATTAAAGAAGGTATTGCCAATGTGGTAATCGAAGCCATGATGTTCGGTGGTAATTTCGTTGAGATTTTACAAAATGCCGTGCTTTTAAACTTACCGGAATGGTATAAACCCGGTTTAGCTGCTTATACTGCGGAAGAATGGAATGTGGACTTGGATAATCAATTGAGGAAATATTTTCATACTGCCAAAAAGCCGAGTTTTGATGACTTGGCACTCACTCAACCTAAACTAGCCGGACATAGTTTTTGGTATTATATTGATGAAACCTATGGCAAAGAAGCTATTTCAGAGATATTGTATTTGACTCGGGTCAACAGAAATGTTTCCAGCGGACTTTTCTTCACCATTGATTTAACCTTGGAACAAGTAATTGCCAACTGGTTTGATTATTACAATGCAGGATTTACCGCCGACCAATCAAGAACCAAGATTGATTCTACCGGTGAAGCGGTAAAATTAAAAATGAGGAACAACACCCAACCTAGTACGGTTAAAATTTCTCCCGACGGATCGCACATTGCCTATGCAGTACAGGATGATGGCCGCTTCAAAGTATTTGTTTTAGATGTTGAAAGCGGTAAAGCTAAAAAGATTGTAAAAGGAGGATTTAAGTCAGATTCCTACCCACATGATGACTCCTATCCGCTGATCGCATGGTCGCCCACCGGCAATCAGTTGTTTACCTTTTATGAGAAAAAAGACAAACTAAGGTATTTAACCTATGAGCCGGAAGATCAAATAAAAGAAAAGAACAACCTATTGAATTTCCAACGAGTATATAGCGTAGAATATATTGGCGCCAAAACCATAGTTATGTCTGCCCAAAGAGCCGGACAAACCGATATTTTCACTCATTATTTACCCAGCTCCCGAACCACACAGATCACAAATGATTTTTACGATGATCTTTATGCCGGACATGCCAATTTAGATGGAAAGGAAGGGATTATTTTCTCCTCTAATCGACACACAGATACTTTAAAAAGAGAACGTCAAGACAGTATTCTCCCAATCGGCAATCTGGATTTATTCTTTTACAATCTGGATACCAAAGATCCTGCGTTGGTCCGGTTAACAAACACGCCTTTCTCCGATGAAAAATTCGGTCGGCAACTAACGCCTGAAACGTATGGTTACTTAAGTGCTGAAAATGGCATTATCAATATCATGGAAGGCTATATTGACAGTGTATATCTGGGTGAAAAACAACTGAAACATTTGGATGGTCAAGTCTATTGGCCACAAAATATAGCAGATTCCATAGAAGTAGATTCCATCACCACTTATGACGATTTCAAATTTGTAGGTGTAAACAGTCAAAGAACGAATTTTACTTATAATATTAAAGAATGGGATGTTGCGCTCAAAAAGAAACAAGTTTTAGTAATCTCTGATCAACCCAAGGGGAAAAGAGAGAAAACCTATGCACACATCATATCGATCAATCAATTAAGAGCCGGAAACAACAGCACAACGACCTACAAAAAAAATTGGGAAGCCAAGAATAGAGCACTGATCGAAGCTTTGGACATGGATGATGGAGAAGCTATCCCGTATGAAGAAAAAGGTGTTGACACTATTTATGAAGGTAATTTCGATTATACCTTTCAAAGCGAATTTGATATTTTTCTTCAACC
>JAGQYH010000317.1 GCA_020436175.1 Bacteroidota bacterium | reverse complement strand
CCCATCCAACTCTTTCATCAAATCATCTAATGAAAGGTCATCCACTTCTTTATTGATATCTTCCGTGGTTTTACTTTCAATGGTTTTTGTTGGTTCATTCTCTTCTTCTGAAGTGGAAGAAAGGCCAAGTTCTTTGGCTAAAAATGCAGTGTATTTTTCAATGGTTGGATGCGTCCAAATACTGGAAACGGCCAAATTCAATCCAAAGTCAGCTTGTAACTTGTTCTTCAATTGTAAAGCTTGCATGGAATCAATACCCATGCTTTTGAACGTGTCATTTTCCTTTAACCGTGCTATTTGAATTTTAGTGATGGCAGCAATATGTTGTTTCAATTGATCTTTTATTCCTTTGATAGAGGTGGCACTCGACGCTTTATCGCTAGTTTTTTGGTTGAATTGATCTTCTAAATTCAATTCTTTAACTAGATAATCGGCATACTTATGAATGGTCGAATAGGTCCAGATACTGGAAACAGGAATATTTAAACCCGTATCGGCCTGAATTTTGTTTTTCAATTGCAAAGCCATCATAGAATCTACTCCCATACTTTTGAAAGTGTCATCTTCTTTGATCTTGGAAGTGGCAATCTTAGTGATAGAAGAAAGATGCGCCTTTAATTTGTCTTTGAGTTTTTTGGTGGCGCCGGCTAAACTATTACCCCATTGATTGCCGGAATCGGTTGAAGTGTCGGTTGGGCTCCCTTCCTGGGTGAATACTTGGCTAAAAGTAAAATCCTGTTGAACGGAAGGATGTGCCTTTGCCCAAAGATTAAAATCGATCTTCATTGGAATCACTTGCGCGTGCTTAGCCAAAAGCAAATTTTCAAAGAAGGCATCAAATTCTTCCGGTTGAATGGTATTCATGCCTATTTCCGACAATCTTGCGCCTCTGTTTTCTTGTGCGGCGGCTAATCCTACACCACCAATATTACCCCAATTGACAGCTTGAGCCGGCATTCCCATGTTGGCTCTCCATAACATGAATTGATCCAGATAGAAATTAGCACCGTTGTAATTGGATTGAGCAACACTACCTAAAACATCTGCTCCGGAAGAAAAGGAAATAAAATGCGTCAGTTCATTTTTTTGAAGCGCTTCATGTAAGTTTATGGCGCCATTCACTTTTGGGTTGGTGACGTTAAAGAATTGCTCTTCGGTTAAATTGGTGAAAGTCCCATCATCCAATAATCCGGCGGCATGGATAACTCCGGTTACTTTCGTTAACGTCGTTTCTATATTAGAGATCAACTGATTGACTTGATCTTTTTCACCAATATCAGCTTTGAATACTTTTACTTTAGCACCGGCAGCTTCCATCGCTTCCATGGCTGCTTTAGTAGTTTCTTTTTCGCCACTTCGGCTTACTAATGCAATATTTTTAACGCCTTTTCTGGCCAGCCACTCTCCCATGGCCAAACCCAATCCACTGGTTCCTCCGGTAATTAAAAAACAAGTGGAGTTGTCAAATGTAAAGCCTGCGTTGATCTTGGTTTCAATACCTTGTTTTAAGTATTGCGTTTGAATAGCCCCACTTCTAACCGTATATTCTTTAACGTTTTCTTCCGGTTGGTTGATAATGTTTGCAACCAATTTGATGTTTTCGTCTCCATCATTCAAATCAATGCTAATCGTATTTAATTCGGGATGTTCATTACGAAGAGTTCTCGTTATGCCCCAAGTTAAAGCGCCAGAAATGCTGATATTTTCACTGTCTTGTGCAAAAACATTTTTGGTGACGGTAATAAGTTGCGGTGTATTTTCAACAGCAATTTCCTGAATAGTTTTAATTACTTTCTGTAAGGACATACAGCCGTTGTGAATACTATTTTTTAGATCTGCATTTTCCGTTTGAATATAAACGACTTTATGAAACAGACTATCTGCTAAAGCGGCATTAATATTCTCGGCATTGGTAATCTCCACCTCACCGATCAATAAATTGCTCAATTGTTCATGCAGGTCCGATTGATCTTGAACGATCAATATGCGTTCTTCTTCACTTGTTGGGTTGTTGGCAATTTCGACAGACTCCCATTCATAATGATAAAAATGCTCATTGATATTTGAAACAGATGAGTTAGCCGAATCATTTCTGCGGATGTCGGGTTTTTCATCAAACCAGAAGCGTTCACGTTGCCATTGATAATTAGGCAATTGTATATGTTGCGATGGTTTTTGATAAATGGCCCTCCAATTTATGTCTATGCCGGCGGCATACAGCTCCACCCAATTGGATATGAGATCTTTGCATTCATCTTTTTCTCTGTAGAAAGAAGCCACCACTTTAGCAGCATCCGTTCTTTGAATGTGTGCAATATTTTCTTGAATGGCATTGAACAATACCGGATGTGGACCCAATTCAACAAAAATAGTTTTATCATCTTGTGCTAAAGTGCGAATGACATCTCCGAATCGAACCGGATTTCTTAAGTTTTTAACCCAATAGTCGGCTGTCAACTCACTTCCTGAAAGTTCTTTATTCAATGCCGTTGAGAAAAAGGCAATATCACCCTCTATTGGTTGAATATTTTTCGTGGCGTTTCTCAGATCCTCCAATATAGGATCCATTTGTGGACTATGAGAGGCTACATCAACTTTGATTAATCGGCAAAATTTGCCCTCTTGTTCTAAAGCATCAAAGACGGTCTTTAACGCTATCTCATCTCCTGAAATTACCGTCGAAGTAGGACTATTGGTTACCGCAACAGATAACTGATTTTCTAATCCTTTGATCTTTTGTAATGCTTCATCATAACTTAGTTCCGTTACGCCCATCACGCCCAAGCCACTT
>JAGQYH010000316.1 GCA_020436175.1 Bacteroidota bacterium | reverse complement strand
CAATATTTTACGGGCTGCCGGAGAAACATGACTTTCTGCATAAGTAGATTTTGCTTTTTCAGGCTCCGGTGCCGGTGTAGCTTTTACCGTTTCTTCTTGCTTTGCTGCAGGTTCTTGTTTTACACTAGCCGGTGCTTCTTTCTTTTCAGTAGCAACCGAAGCTTCGCCATCTGTTTCAATATAGGCCACCAATGCACCAATAGGAAGATCATCCCCTTCTTTGGCTACACGGGTAATCACACCTGCAGTTTCCGCCGGCAACTCCAAAGTGGCCTTATCCGATTCAAACTCACAAATTGGCTCATCCAATTCGACATATTCACCATCCTTCTTAAACCATTCCGATAAGGTCACTTCATTGATCGACTCACCGATCTCCGGTACTTTTATCTCAACTTTCATTTATACTTTTTATTAGTTGTTTTTATATTATTCGCCAAAGGCAATTTTTAATATTTGATCTTGTTCTTCCTGATGCAATTTAGAATATCCGGTGGCCGGTGAAGCACTCGACTTTCTACAAACAACTTCCAGATCCACTTTTCTGTAACAGCTTCTCATATATGACCAGGCGCCCATATTGGAAGGTTCTTCTTGTACCCAAATGTATTCTGCGTTTTCGTATTTCTCAATCACAGCATCCATTTTAGTGAAAGGCAATGGATACAATTGCTCCAGTCTAACGATCGCTATATCCTTTCTGTTATCGGTTTCTTTTTTCTCTAATAGATCATAATAGATCTTACCCGAGCAGAACAATACTTTTTTCACCTTCTTAGGCGATACTGTCTTATTATCATCGATCAATTCTTCAAACTTACCATCGTAGATCTCACTGATATCCGACACGCATTTTGGATGTCGCAACAAAGATTTAGGCGACATAACAACCAAAGGTTTACGGAATGGTCTGGCCAACTGTCTTCTCATCACATGGAAAAAATTCGCCGGTGAGGTAATATTCACGACCGACATGTTGAACTCTGCGCATAAAGACAAAAATCTTTCTAATCGGGCACTACTGTGTTCAGGGCCCATACCTTCATAACCATGCGGCAATAGCATCACAATTCCGCTTTGTCGTTGCCACTTGCTTTCTGAGGAAGAAATGAATTGATCGATCATCACCTGAGCACCATTGGAGAAATCACCAAACTGCGCCTCCCAAATGGTTAATGTATCCGGATGAGTTAATGAATAACCAAACTCAAAACCCAAAACGGCATATTCAGATAAGTGAGAATTGAATATCCTGAAATGTCCCTGATCCGGTCTGAAATGATTCAGTCGATTGTACTCTTCGCCGGTTTGTTCATCATAAATGGTAGCATGTCGGTGAGAAAAGGTTCCTCTTTTAACATCCTGACCGCTCATTCTAATATCTTTGCCTTCCAAAAGAATCGATGAATAGGCCATTAATTCTGCTGCCGCCCAATCAACATTCTCCTTCTTCCGCATATCCAATCGCCGGCTTTCCAGCATTTTTTGCACTTTTCTCAGTACACTAAAGCCTTCCGGAATATTGATCAATCCTTTAACGATTTCAACAATTGTTTCTTTTGAGATTGATGTATCCGGTGATTCTTCAAAATCCGAAGGTTTTGATTTTCGCATTTTCTGCCAAGCTAACTCCGGTTGTTGGTAATCGTACGGCCTTGATTTCTCTTTCACCATGTCCAACCTATCCTGCAGATCGCTCCAAAACCGCTCATCCATTTTCTTAGCCAGTTCTGCTTCTATTTGGCCTTTTTCCGTTAAGTATTTAGAGTAAATATCTCTTACATTATCGTGGTTCTTGATGATCTTATACATTTGAGGTTGTGTATATTGAGGATCGTCGGCTTCATTGTGTCCATGCTTTCTATAGCATACCATATCCACAAAAATATCCTTGTTGAATTTCTGCCGATAAGCTGCAGCAATTTCTGAAACGAAAACCACGGCTTCCGCATCATCGCCATTGACATGCAATACCGGTGCCAATACTGTGGCTGCCACACTGGTGCAATAGTTGGATGTTCTGGCATCATCAAAATCAGTAGTAAAACCTATCTGATTATTGATCACAAAATGGATGGTACCGCCAACTTTATACCCTTTCAATCCGGACATTTGTAATAGCTCATAAACAATCCCTTGTCCTGCGACGGCTGAATCACCATGAATTAAAACAGGTAAAATCAAATCGTAATCGGAATTATAGATCGCATCCGCTTTAGCCCTGCAAAATCCGGTTACTACAGGATCTACGGCTTCTAAATGCGAGGGATTGGGCATTAACTTCACATAAACCCGCTCTCCGTCCATGGTATTGTAGATAGATGAATAACCCAAATGGTATTTCACGTCACCATCACCCATTGTTACGTCGTAGTCTGTGGTTTTCTCGAATTCAGAGAAAATATCTTCGTAGGTTTTCTGCATGATATTGGTCAACACATTGAGTCTTCCACGATGTGCCATTCCAATGGCCACTTCTTTCACGCCCAGTGATGCCGACTTGTTAATGATAGCGTCCAATGCCGGGATGGCAGCCTCTCCACCTTCTAATGAAAAACGTTTCTGACCGATATATTTTGTTCCGAGAAATTTTTCTAAAATGGCGGTATCATTCAATTTCTTTAAAACTCTCTTCTTTTTGTCAATAGACAATTCGTAATCGAAGTAGTATTTTTCGGCGATTTGAATGAACCACTCACGCTCTTCTTTGTTGGTTATGTAATCGTATTCAAAGCCAATTGTTCTGGCATACGCTCTCCTCAAAAGCGCAATAATATCTTTTAGTTTAGCTT
>JAGQYH010000315.1 GCA_020436175.1 Bacteroidota bacterium | reverse complement strand
TCCTGTCTTGCTTTGATCTTTTCTACCATCTCGGCTTTTTTCTCAGCTCTTTTACCGGCCAACGTGGCCAATCGTTGCGATTGCTTTTCTTTTCTTTCCGCTTGTTTTACAGCTCTCTCTTCAGCACGTTTGGCGCGCTCTTCCAGTCTCTTTTGCTTTTGTTCCTCGGTCTCCTCTTCCATTTGCACTTTGTCTTTATCCACCAGCATGATATCATCAATGGGTAATTCAAACTGCATCCCCAGCAATTGAATAGTAGAGGTGCCAACTGTACGGGTTTTAATGTCGTCCACCACCATTAAGCGTACCATATTGAACAAGGCTGTAATGTTGCTCATTTTTGCCGGCATTTTTACAATTTTACGCGCAAAGGGACCAATATATTCAGCACCTTTATAGTGCAGATAACCTACATTTTGTCCGGCATCATTATAGTAGGTGAGTTTTACCTCTTTTAAGGTATAAGGAATAATGAACTTATTGGAAATAGCCACATGGTTTTCCATGTCTATCCAAGTAATACCGATCTTTTTGGTGACTACTTTGATCACTTCATTGCTCTCCCCCACATCAACATACTTGATTAAAAGCCTGTTGAGCCAGGTTTGCAGTTTAAAGAGCCATATTTTAAAAAGTGCTTTCATTGCTTTACTAAGGTACAAATTATGGAAACATCGGTGATATTCCCGGAATTATGTTTGCTTGAATTCTGATGTAGACTAATTATTATCTAACCAATTAAATGCTTTTAAACGGTTGGAAAGTAAGGACGTTTTATTTGGTTTTCTTAATGATCAAGTTCATCAGAATGTCGAAGGCAATAGCCTTTAAAATCACAAGTATAAGGTCGGTCGCAGTGTTCACCCATGGATATTTTTGGGATAGAATCGCTATATAAAGTAGCTTTGGCGGTGTGGATAGCCTCTTCTATAAAGGATTGCTTGGCTCTCACGGTTTCTAAAACAGAGGTTTCAAGGAACAATTGATGAAGATCTGCCGCCTCTTCTTCGGGCATTTCATAGGCAGCATTCACATAAATGATAGAAAAGTCTTCAAGGTTTACACCGCTTTGGGTAATCACTCTGTATTGTATGGCAGCATCTTGTAAGTAAGTTTCTGAGATTTTTTTCGAACTTTTCACTTCATAAGCATACCACTTGCCATCTTTGCAAACTAAAATGTCCAGCAAAACCAAAACATCATCGGCTTTGAAAGCGGCTTCATAAATAACCGGGTATTGTTGACTTACTAAATATTCAGTGGCTAGTATGGATTGCTGATAATGTCTAGGTGATTTTGGAGAAACATCCTTTCCGCCGGGGAAAAGTTGTTGCGCTAAACTACCGATATCGTGACCTCGGTCAAAACGAGCTTGTTGTGCTTTTGAGATCTTATCACGTAAATGAAAGAAATTTTTGTAGAGATACAACGACTTCTGACATTGAATGCTCCTGATTAAAGTGGATTTGCTAAGATTTACTTTTTGCTTCAAAAACAATTGGTTGATGGAAACTCCAAGTTACTTTAAATTACTCAATTTCAAATTCAATGTATTAATGATCTCTTCCTGCAAGGCCATTTGTTGTTTTTTTACCTCAATAGCTTTTTCCGCTGCCGCCATGTCTTGTTCTCTTTGCTCGATCAAGGCTTTGGCTTTTTCTATTTCTTTGATGCTTTGAGATTTGCTGCTCAGCATTTTGTCTAAATCTTTGTTGAGCTCTTTCAACATTTTTTCTTGTTCATCAAATTCATTATCCACTACGGTAATGGCTTCTTCTAATGCAAAATCACGGAGCAATTTTTTGGCAGTGCCGAATGCGATATCATGATTTTGTGAAGACACAAAGCTGCCGCCGAGATCGAAGAAAACGGTTAACTTGCTTCCTTGCGGAGTAGGCATGGCAATGGCATAAACATCAACCGTATTCGGACTCATTTCTTTTATGGTAGCATTGTCGCTGAAAATTTCTTTTGATTTTTTAGGCTGCTTGCTTTTGGTTTTGTATTGCTTCATGAATTTCTTCCAATCTTTAGCAACTGACTCCGGATCAATGTCCACCAAAAAAACTTCTACGCCTGTTTTTTCGCCCTTGCTCATGTATTGTCTGACTTCATTGATGGTGACGTTAAACTGCGCAAAAGCATGATGTTGTATGCATCCTAAAAAAATAAATAGTAGTAAGTGTTTAAAGTATTGCATTGGTACTTTTTTAAATTTTATTTGAAGTGTTTTCATAATAATGATCGATATGCAATTATCCAAAATTATGAGTAGAAAACAAATGATCGATATCAGGTAACAACCTTATAAGTATTGCTTTTTTCATAAAACAAAAAACCCGAAGCAGGCTTCGGGTTTTCTATATGTTACAGGTAAATTAATAATCTAATTGAGATCTTTTTTGTTTAACAGTATTGACGATTTCTTCCTGAATAGCGATTTGTTGACGCTTAGTTTCCTGAGCAGCTTCATTATTGATAATGTCTTGCTCTCTTTGAGCAATCAGGGCTTTCGCTTTTTCAATTTCCTTGATATAGCCATCCTTATCTTTGATCAAACCATCAAGATCTTTTCCCAAGTCTTTAAAGACTTTTTCTTGATCTTTTAATTCGTTTTCAACTACTCTAATGGCTTCAGATAAAGCAAAATCTCTTAAAAATCCTTCTGCTGAACCAAAGGCAACTTCATGATCTTGAGATGAAATAAAGGCGCCACCCAGATCAAAGAAAACAGATAATTTAGTGCCATACTCCGCTTTTCTGGCAATGGCATAAACATCAACTGTGTTAGC
>JAGQYH010000314.1 GCA_020436175.1 Bacteroidota bacterium | reverse complement strand
TCCGTGAGCGGCCATGGAATAGACCTTTACACAACATAAAACGCTATCGTATATCCACATTAACTTAATACAATAGCCTATGCAGACACTGATATATATTTATATTTGCAAAAACAGATAGCCCATGGCTTTTAATTTAAAAAATCGAATAAGGCGAAAGTTATATAGTTTTCATGGCAAGGTTTTCCTTTCTTCGTATAAGGGGACAAAGTTTCATTGTAACATTTGTGATCAATCTTTTGACAAAATGATCAAATTATATGATTCTTATACCATACGCGGTAAAGATTCTGATCATTCGCTTCCCAATGCCATCTGTCCGAATTGCGGCAGTTGGTTCAGACATAGAATGCTTCAAAAATATATTGATGACAGCGGTTTCCTCGAAGGACAACCGAAACTTTTGCATTTTGCACCGGAAACTTTCTTTGTCAAAAATTTTGAAAAAAAGTTGGGCAATAACTATCACACTTGCGATCTCAAAGTGATGGAGTCACCCAACCATCACATCGTTGATATCAATAACATCCCTTTTGAAGACAACAGTTTTGATAGAATAATCTGTTCTCATGTTTTGGAGCACATTGAAACTGATGAGAAGGCCATTAGTGAATTATATCGCATCTTGAAACCCGGCGGAATTGCCTTGATTGCAGTGCCGACTTACGGCGATAAGACGGAAGAAGATTTAAGCTTAACTCCTGCCCAACGAAAACTGGAATATGGTATTAATATCCATGTAAGGCTTTATGGCACGGACATCTCTAAAAAACTGGAAAAGGCAGGATTTAAGGTTCAGATGGAATCCTACGAGACCATCGAAGGCAATTATATGGAAAGAGGCCATCGATCAGCCCACCTCGATTCTGATAAATACATATTCATTTGTACAAAATAATTTGAAATGCTACAAAATAAATGGTTCCAACATGGTATTGCCATCCTAACGTTTTTAATCGTTGCCCTCCTATTTTGCCGTCCGGTGTTGGAAGGCAAAATATTAATGGCCAGTGATAACTTTCAAACGATCGGGTCGCTTCACGAAGCAGATAAAATTGTGGCTGATGGAGATGCCAAGATCGTAGGTTGGACGGGCTATATGTTCAGCGGCATGCCTGTTTACAGAGGCAATGTTCCAAATAAATTGGTCGGTTTAGTCTATGCTTTAGGCAACAGAGGACACGCCCACTCCTACGATCTTTTGCTTTGGCTGATGGTGAGTTTCTACATCCTGTGTATGGCTATGGGCTTAAATGTTTGGGTAAGTATAGGCATCAGTATTGCCTTCGCTTTTACCGGATTTAACATTATGAGTATGGAAGGCGGCCACTTTCAAAAGACATTTGCACTCGCTATGGTGCCCGGGACATTGGCCGGACTCATTTTCCTATTGCGGGGTAATCTCTTAGCCGGCGCCGCCACGTTGATCTTATTTATGAATTTACTCACAGGCGTCAACCATACCCAAATCACTTATTATGCGGTAATAGTATCCTTTATCACCTTCCTATTCTTCTTTGTATTCAACTTTAAAAAGCACGCCGCTTCTTATTGGATGAAAGCAGCCGGTGTGGTGGTCATCTCATTAACCTTATCCGTTTTAGCCAATTTAGGGGTATTCTATACCAAAGTTTTGGCCGAAGCAACCACCAGAGGAGGTCATTCTGAATTGAGTGCCAAAAAGGATCAAGGAGGCGGATTAGAACGTGATTATGCCGGTGCATGGAGTATGGACGGAATAGAAGCATTTTCTTACTTGATCCCCAATTTTGCAGGTGGTCCGAGTGGTCACTTTTTCATTCAGGATCAGAACAGCAATACTTTTAAAGCATTTAGAAAAGCACAACCCAAAGATGCGAATGCATTGGCACAAAAAACATCTGCCTATTGGGGCAGTCAGCCTTTTGTAGGTGGAGGTTTTTATATGGGTGCCGGACTTAGTTTTCTGTTTATTCTATTCCTTATTTTCAATCGCGACTATAAGCGTTTTTGGTTGGGATCGTTGTTTGTGATCGTCTTATTGATCGCATTAGGTAAAAACTTTCCGGCCGTGTTTAATTTCCTGTTTGATCATCTGCCACTGTATAACAAATTTCGAGTGCCGAGTATGATCAATTTAATGATGGAGATCATCATTGCTGCCGGGGCCGGTTTGGCCTTGCATCAGATTTTCAACAAGGAAGTAGATAAAACTTTCGCCACCAAAGTCCTTATAGGTGTTTTAGCTTCTATTGTTGCCTTTGTGCTGCTCGCTCCCATGTTGTTCAATTTTGAATCCAGAGCAGGTGGTGCTGCAGATCTACCGGGCTGGTTAAGCGAAGCATTAAGAAAAGACAGAATTGCTTTGATGCGAAAAGATGCTATTCGCTCTATCATCATTATGGCATTAGTTGGTGGATTGATCTGGGTTTATTTACAAGACAAATTAAAGAACAAAATAGTTTTTGCGTTATTGATAGGGGCAATTATTAGTGTGGACATGATCGGCAATGCCGGCAGACATATTTCTGCTGAAAATTTTGTCACCAAAAGAAGAGCCATGTCTATCTTCACTCCAACACCGGCAGATCAGCAGATTTTAGCAGATCCGGATATTCATTATCGGGTGCTGAATTTAACCAGAAGTCCGTTTAACGATGCGATCACGTCCTATCTTCATAAGTCGATTGGAGGTTATCATGGTGCCAAATTGAGAAGATATCAAGAATTGATCGAATACCAGTTAGCCAAAAATAACCGGGCAGTGATCAATATGCTGAATACCAAATATTACATCACACAAGGTCAGAACGGACAACCACAAGCACAA
>JAGQYH010000313.1 GCA_020436175.1 Bacteroidota bacterium | reverse complement strand
ATAGTGTATGGATGGGTTGGCGATCAGATCTATCTCCTTTATAAATTTGATTAAAGGCTTGATTCGCCGGTGTTAATTGAGCCAGTATCCTTTCTTTCGCAGTATTTGATATGCTTAATTTCATTCTATGTTTTCAAAGCGATTTAATTGCACGGTTCATTTTCCATGGCAGTGCCTTCAGCTTCCTCTGTAAGTTGTATATCCAAATGGATTTAGTAAAAGTGGAATATGATAATGACTTTCGTCGGTTACCTTGAACTGTATTTGCACTTGTGGATAGAAACCGGTTTGATTTAGCCGATCATAATATTCATCGGTGTCAAATTCCATCATATAATTGCCCTTTTGTAAGCGTCTTCCCGGCGGCAACAGATCGGCAATTCTGCCATCGGCATTGGTAATCCCCAACGCAATTGTCTCCCATTTCTCATTTTTAAGTGTCTTCATTCTTATGACCATTCCCTTCCCCGGAATACCAATGGAGGTATCTAGAACATGGGTCGTAATATGGCTGCTGAGATCTGCTTGTTCACCAATGGACGGAATTAATTTAGCTAATCGGATATTGGTGATCTTATGCTGTTCGCCCATGGCAATAGCCAACTCGGTAGAGCCATCGTGCGCCATCCTTTCCTTAATCAATTGAAGCATTTCCAAAGCCGACTTTCCTGTCGCACTCACAATAAAAATATAGCCAAATCGCTGCTCATATTCGCTGTTCAATAGAGCCAATTCTTGTATGGTTGCTTCATTAGCACTCACCATGCTACCTTGTTCCTTTCCTGCCCAATCTTTAGTTTCTGAAAATTTCTGTTGTAAACTACTGACATCTCCGATCTTCGGATGGCCCGTAAATGCTTCTTTGTAATCGCTCTCGCTACATTGCTCATACCAAATTTTAGCAGCACTTTTCACCAGTTCATTCTCTGATTGAAAAGGTCTTTCTGCCAACATTTTATTGATCCAATTGGAGGCCACACAACACTTTTGCAAAGCTTGATAAGTGGCTTCTTCGGGCAATTGATTAAATTCTGATAACGTCATATTATTTTGTTTTGGCTCCGGTTAGTATCCAACATTCTATCAATGCCCGTTCTTCTTCAGTGATGCCTGTTTGATTGTTATTGAAAGGCATGGCTTTACTCACTACCACTTGCTGATAGATAGCATCCTTATGATTAAAAATATCTTCCGCCGTATTGAACATTACTCCTTTCGGTGCTACTTTCCAAATATCATCTTTCGGTTCATTGGAATGGCAAACCACACATTTATTATTGATAATGGTGGTCACTTCCTGAAAGGTGACATCATAAGTACATTTTGCCCTATCAGACTGTGGTGCTGTATAAAAAGCCACCGCAAAAAGTAAAAGGATGGAAATCGGCATGATAAAAAAAGACACCTTTTTCTGCTCTCGTAAATTCAAATAATGTTTAATACCTGCCAAGCCAATTGATATAGCGATCAAAACGATCCATTGATATTGATTGCCGTAAGTGGAAGGAAAGTGATTACTGATCATAACGAACAAGACAGGAAAAGTAAAATAATTATTGTGTCTCGACCGCATTCCGGCAGCAACTGCATGTGCCGGATTAGGAGGCAATCCATTCTTGGCCGCCGCCACCATTGCTTTTTGTCCGGGAATGATCACAAAAAATACGTTAGCCGCCATAATGGTTCCTAATAAGGCACCAAAGTGAATGTAAGCTGCTCTGCCACTAAAGACATGCGCATACACCCAAGCAAAACCAATCAAAAACAATCCACCGATAAGGGCAAAGGCCACCGGTTTTTTAATCAATTTTTTGCATAAAATATCATAGATCACCCAGCCCCAAATTAAAGAAATGATACCAAAAGCAATGGCCAGTCTAGGTGAAATATCCAATACGGCTGTATCGATCAAATAAGATTTTGCATTGAAATAATAGACGACAATCAAAAGTGCAAATCCGGTTAGCCAAGTGAAATAAGCTTCATACTTGAACCAATGCAGCTCTTTAGGAATTTTTTTGGGTGCCAATTTGTACTTCTCTAAGTAATAAAATCCGCCGCCGTGAATAGCCCATAAATTGCCGGACAATTCATCTCTAAGGTCCTCTGTTCTATTCAATGAATTCTCCAGAAAAACGAAGTAAAAAGATGCTCCGATCCATGCAATACCAAAGGTAATGTGCATCAATCGAATGGTAAGATTGAGCCAATCTTTTAAATGGCTTTCATATAGGGTTCCTTTCAGTAAAAAGAAAAGTAAGGCTACCCCGATCAACGCCATCACCACTATGGAAGCATACACCAAATTTTGCACACTTCCAATGCGTTCCATGGAGCGCTCATCCGTCGTTGACTTCAATTGAGCCGCTTCTTTGATAGACCTTAGTCTATAAGTCACAATCACTATCGGTATGAAAAACAGTAACCAAACGCCTATGGAAATTCCTGCTATCATTAATTATTTACGATATTACCAAAAAGTCTTAATCTACTGACACCTCCGTCGGGATAGATTTTCAATTTGACATGAGTGATGGGCTCATGGTATATAATTTGGCTGCCCGAATATTCATGTTCGCGATGGGCTTCCAGTTTACTTTTATCCAAAAGCACTTGCCATTGCACTTGATTCTCCATTACACTTTTGTCATTTTCTTCGTTGCAAACCTCGATCGAGCAAGCATAGGGATAGTTACCTTTAAAATGATTGGTATCAACTATAATCTTTTGGATGATGCCTTTGTGGGCCAGTTTCACGATCACCCAATCTACATTATTAGGTATTCTGTTCCGTTTGGTTTCCCAGCCAT
>JAGQYH010000312.1 GCA_020436175.1 Bacteroidota bacterium | reverse complement strand
TGAATCTATCCGTAAAGGAGAAAACATTATTTGGTCGGATATATGGAACAGCGTCGGTGACCAACTAAAATCCAATAAAAAAGCCACTGAAAAATTTCAGGATTACATTCCTCCACACAAAAATTTAGGAGCCATCTTTTTGCAAGCGTATTATGAGTTGACGGGGTGAAATAATGATTAATGATCAATGTTTAGTGATTAATTTTTATTGACTTTTGAGATATGCATTGAAATCGAGTTCCGCGATAAACTTCTTCATCAAAATACTTTTCTGCAAATCAACCGTTATATATAAATTAGCGGCTCAATATGCGGAAACGACACTTTTTAGTTTATTCATTTTTCTTATTGCTTCTTTTTTCACTTTTCAGTTGTAAAAAAGATCCATTAACCAATCCCAACTTTCAATTAGGATTTTCAACCGACACCCTTACTTTCGACACAGTGTTTGTTACGCTTGGCAGTACAACGAAGTACTTCACTATTCGAAACAACGAAAACAAACCGGTGCTGATCTCTGAGATCAAACTGGAGGACGGCAACAGTTCTAAATTCAGAATAAACGTGGATGGTGTCAGCTTAACGGATGCTGCTATCAATGACATTACCCTACCGGCAGAAGATAGTATTTACGTGTTTGTTGAAGTTACGGTGGATCCTAATGGCGAACCATTGCCCTTCCTCATTGAAGACAAAGTATTGTTTGAAACCAATGGCAATCAGCAGCAAGTCGTTTTACAAGCCTACGGTCAAAATGCTCATTTCTTTCGAGATTCTATCATTGAAACACAAACTTGGGAAGATGACTTGCCCTACGTCATTCTCAATTCCATACTCATTCAGGAATGTCATACTCTAACCATTAAAGAGGGTGTTGACATCTATTTTGGTGGTGCTTCTTCCATGTTCGTTGCCGGCAACCTCGTAGTGGAAGGCATGAAAGACAGTATCGTAACTTTCAGAGGGGTAAGATTAGATGAAGTGGCAGATGACGTAGAATATGATGATGTTCCCGGCCAATGGAATGGCATTTATTTCTTAAGAAATGATGGTTGCAATATCAACAGTAGTTTTCAATATGCAGAAATCAGAAATGCACAATTCGGGATGATCGTGGGCACCACCACTTTAGAAGATTTTCCTAATGCTACATTGGCCAATGGACCTAAATTAACCATTGAAAACACCGTAATCAAGAACAATGCTGTATTCGGTCTGCTCAGCATTAATTCCACAATCGAAGCCAAAAATTTATTGATGTTCAAGTCTGGCAGTCAGTTGATGGCCATTCAATTGGGCGGCCATTATACTTTTGAACATTGTACTTTTTACAATCGTGGCTCACAATTCCTGGAGCATCAAGACGAGTTGCTTTTCTTCAGCAATTATTTTGTGGTAAGTCCGACACAAGCCATTGAAAGCGATCTGGAACAACTCAATTTTACCAACTGTATTCTTTACGGCAGCTTAGATGATGAAATCTTTCCGGACACTTTGGAAGGCAGCCAAGCCGGTTTCAATTACACCTTCGATCATTGTCTGCTTAAGAGTGAATTAGATTTTGAAGCTAATGCCGTGAATTGCCTTTTCAATCTGAATCCCATTTTCTTTGAACCGGAAGATCCTGATGACGCCATTGAAGATGATTTCCGACTGGGATCAGCTTCACCGTGTATTGATGCGGGAAATTCGATTACTGCCGGTAGTTTTGATTTTAACATGATGATACGGGACGCTTCTCCCGACATCGGAGCCTATGAATTTACACCATAATAGCATCAATTAGTGGTATTTTCAATTCAGATTGCTTAGTTTGGCAGTTAATTCTTTCAACGGTTTTTTCGACTACCAATGATCAGACGATTATTCAGGAATATCATCTTTTCTTTTCCATTGCAATTGATAATGGTGCTGTTCAAAAAACATCTTCTTCTCATTTTTTTGTGGCTGAGTTTGTTTGGATATGTCGGTCAGATGCTGGGCGGTCATTATGGAATACCCTACTTATACCTCGATCCGGAATACAATGGAAATGTTGACTTTTACAGCTTTTTTCTAATCGGGATCTCCATTGGCGGCTTTATCATGGCATGGCATATTATGTTTTACATGCTCAACAGTTACCGCTTTCATTTTCTGGCATCTTTAACCCGGCCGTTTACGACTTTTTGTTTTAACAACAGTGTTATTCCCGGTGCATTTATTGTATTTTACTCGTACAAAATTATCCAATTCAGGGAAACGCGAGGGGAATTGATGTATCCTGAGATCTTTATGAAACTTTTGGGGCTTTGGGGTGGCATTTTATTGATGATATTGGTGATTACTATCTATTTCATCCTTTTCAATACCAATGTAACCCGCTTTTTGGAAAAGCTCACAGACAAAGCCCGAGAAGGCTATCTCAACAAGCAAGTAAAGTTAAACAAGCTAAAAGCAGATATGTTGGTCGATCGATACCAATGGCCGGTAGAAACGTATTTCGCCAATCCTATTACCATTCGATTAGCCAGAGATGTGAGTCACTATGATCCCAGATTAGTGCTTCGAATTCTACGACAAAATCATAAGAACGGATTTGTGATCGTTTTCATGAGTATTCTCACATTGGTATTGTTGAGTAACACCATTGATATCCCTGAGTTTAGAATTCCGGCAGCCGCCAGTATCACCATATTTTTTGTTATTCTTATTGTGGTAGGCGGCGCATTGAGCTATTGGTTGAAAGGATGGAGTGCTATTTTAGTCATCATTGCGCTCTTGTTGGCCAATCATTTTGTCGATCATCAAAAATACCTGCGTAAAAACCAGTTGTT
>JAGQYH010000311.1 GCA_020436175.1 Bacteroidota bacterium | reverse complement strand
TTTGGAAAAAACACTTTTTTGCTTGCCATTGGTGCCCATAAAGCGTAAAATACATTTTGCGCAAAAGGCCCTAATTCCGAAGAGATATACACCCCATTTTCCTTTAACAATGGTTTACACTTGCCAAAAGTACTTTTGCCCACGGCATCAAAAATAAAATCATATTGCTCGCTGTCTTTCGTAAAATCTTCTTTAGTAAAATCGTAGATCTTGTCGGCACCAAGCGATTGGATCAACTCCTTATTTTTAGTATTACAAGTCGTTGTTATGGTAACATCATATTGCCGCACAAACTGAAGTAAGGCCGAGCCGATAGCTCCGGTGGCACCATTGATAAGAATATTTTGCCCCTGCTGAATATTCCCTTTTTGTATGAAAGTATAAGCATAATGGGCACCTTCCAGGCTGGCCACCGCTTGTTTGTAATCGATATTTTCCGGAATGAAAAAAAGATTTTCTTCTGTTACAGTAACAAATTCCGCCTGCGATTCGGAACCTGTATCGTGAAAACCAAAAACTTTATCGCCGACATCAAATGATTTCACCTGCTCTCCCTTGGAAATGACCTCTCCCGAAAAATCCGTCCCTAAAATGATCTGTTTGGGTGAAAACATACCCAATACAAATCGCATAATAAAAGGCTCGGCTGTTAAGTTGGCACAATCCGTTCGGTTTACGGTAGTAGCATGTACCTTGATTAAAACCTCATCCTCCTTCGGAATAGGTGGATCAACTGACTCAATTTTAATCTGATCCGGAGGACCGTAATTTCTTCGAATGGCTGCTTTCATGGTTGGTATTTGTTTTAATTAAACAAAGTTAAACCTTTTAAAAAAGTTAAAAACATGTTGTATATTTACAATTGAGTAGATGTAAAAATACAACAATGGCTTTAAGAGCAAAATCAGAAATTACAACACGGAAACAGATTAGTGCAAAAAGTAGAGTTCCTAAAAAAGGAAGTACACTAGTCAGACATATAAAGTTTTCTCCATCTTGGGTTGTTGTGCATTCAAAGGATGCTCCAAAATTTAAAATGGAGTTAATTGAAAGAATAAGAGAGGGTGTAAAAAAATCTGATTGGAAACAATTGATCCAGTTTACTGATTCCACCGAGAAGGAGTTTGAACATATCCTTCCTGCTTCCATAAGCAGTATGCAAAAGAAAACCGTTTATGGTAAAGAGACTTCAGAACGCATTTATGAGTTAGCTAAATTGTTTGGATTAGGCTATGAAGTTTTTGATTCTAGAGATGATTTTAAAAAATGGTTGAGGACTCCCTCGAAAACGCTTGGCAATAAAATGCCGTTTGAATTGTTAGATAGCAGCTTTGGATTCGAAATGGTAGAAAATGAAATTGTTAGAATTCAATATAATGTATATAGTTAATGTTTGTTTACAGAGTTGCAAACGTTAAATATAAAGACTTAACATTATCCGGCATAGGTGCTGAAAAGGTTGGAGGCAGGTGGAATTCTATAGGAACAAGAGCTGTTTACTGTTCGGAAAATATATCATTGGCTTTATTGGAATACTATGTTCATTCCGAGAATATTGCTTATTTACCTAAAGAGATTTTAATTGCAAAAATTGAGTTACCTGATGATTTCGAAATTGAAATATTAGAAGATCTCCCAAATGATTGGAAAGACTATCCATACGGATCCAAAACAACACAAGTTTTTACTGATTTCGCCAAAGATAGAAACAGATTTGCTTTAAGAGTGCCCTCAACTATTGTAGGTCTTGAATCCAACATCATCCTAAATCCATTATACAAAGACTTTGGTAAAGTAAAAGTAGTGGAGTACTTCAAATTACCAGTTGATCCCAGACTCAAAAAAGGCATTAGATAACCTACTTAAATTTTTGTTGGTTAAAACATAGCCATGAAATATAAGGTGTGATAAACATTTTAAATGATGAAGACAATCAACATACAAGTAAGTAAAATGCGGTGAGAATTTATTTGTTTTGGACTCCTTATGGCTTTAAGATGTTACCATCTTCATCAAAATACTTTACACTTATAACTTGTCCATCAACTATTTCTTGCTCCTTCTTAATTTTACCATTTTTAAAATATTCTCTTCTTAAACCATTATTAAAGGTAGATTCAGATTTTAAGATATTAGAATCCTTAAAGTACGTTCTTATCATTGTTATCTTCCCATCATGAAATGTCATTATTTTCATTTCTCCCTCATCATTTATCTCGTATGCATCTCCTTCAAAAGGGTTTTCATTCGCGTTAAGCTTTTCAATATTCTCCCAATAAATCTGAGCATTATCAGAAGGATCAAAAATGGCAACAAAATCATCAAATCTAACCATATCCTTAGTTGTTATTTTGTCGTCTTGAGAGGCACCTTGAAATGAGGCCAATAAGAAAACAAAGATCAAATAATTCCTCATTACTAATAATTGTAACTAATAAATAGATAATATGCTAATACTTATTATCCTAACAATATTTTCACTAAAATAATCAAATAAATAACAATGTTAATGCCGTTCCGTGCTACACCTCTTCCTGCATTAACTTCCACAGTTCGTCTTTCAACTCCGGAATGCCTTGCCCGGTAATGGCCGAAAAGAAAACGCATTTAAGGTCTTTGGGCAACTCTGCTCTTAGCATATTTTGTAGTTCTTCATCCAATAGGTCGGATTTGCTGATGCCCAACATTCTTCTTTTATGCAACAATTGCGGATTGTATTGCTCCAGCTCGTTCAACAATACTTCATATTCCTTTTTGATATTATCACTTTCCGCGGATACTAAAAACAATAAGGCTGCATTTCGTTCAATATGTCTTAAAAATCGATCGCCTAATCCTTTTCCTTCATGCGCTCCTTCAA
>JAGQYH010000310.1 GCA_020436175.1 Bacteroidota bacterium | reverse complement strand
TGGTAGAAACAAATTTTTGGAACTAACCCGTTACAATAAAAAGAATACCAACATTCCCGACCATGAACAAATTGAGCAAATTGATGATGACCCAATTGATCATGAAGAGAAAAATGAAGAGATTCAACAAGTTGGTATTGCTTTAAAACAAATGGGGCCGCCTTGTAAGACGCTTTTGGAGTTCTATTATTTTGAAAAGAAACAAATGAATGAAATTGCAATTTTGATGGATTATAAAAATCCGGCCACTGCAAAAAACCAAAAGTACAAGTGTATCCAAAGGTTAAAAAAAGTAGTATTTGAAAATATATCACAACATGAATAACCCTGAACAAAATATCGAACTAATTGAAGGCTATTTGCTGGACAATGCCACTGCTGAAGAAAAACAGCAAGTAGAGCAACTATTGGTAGAAGATAAGGAATTCAAACAATTATTTAATGAGTTGAAAATTCTTATCAAAGGTATTCAACATTCTACCCGAAATGACCTTATCAACCAACTTAAAGTAGAAGAAGCGGCTATTCTGAAGGAAAAGTCTAGCATAGGAGGTAAAGTGGTGAACATGCATGAGCCTGTTAAAAAGAGGAATTTATGGGCACCTTTATCCATTGCGGCCAGTATTATTCTTTTAATCGGCTTGGTTTTCTTCAACAACCCATGGGGTAAGCAAAATCAAGACCTAGCCACTTATTATGATCCACTTTCTCCCGAACTTTTATACAATTATGTTAGATCAAACAGTCCGGAAACAATGCCAAAAGAGGCCATTGCAGCAAAGGCATTGATCAACAATGATACTGATCAGGCTACCAAACTTCTGTATGAAATGATCTTTGATGACCTCAATGATTTGGATACGATGGAGAACATTGTAAGGGTGTATGCCAATTTGCTTTTACAGGGTGATCAAAGAGATTGCATGGATTATAATACTAAGTTTGATCAGTTGAAAAATGCCGCTGAAAGCACTAAATGGTATGGAACTGTATTACTCGATCAAATTTTACTGCAACAAAAATGCAAATCCATTGATCTGACCGTCAACTTAGACATTTTAGACACGCTTGAATTATCCGCTTACGACCAAGAAAAATGGTCCGATATTAAAAACCATCTTAAAAGGAATTAATTAACTCTTTCTTCTAACACTAACGCCATTCTTTAATATTTAGCGCCTTTACATTTTAAATACATATATTGGTAAGTGATAGTCTCTTGTTACAAAGTTGAAAAGGGAAATGAGGATCTTACTGATTATTTTACTGGCTTTCCAATGCACTTTAGTTTTGGCCAATGACCAAAACCTAGATGAATTTCCAACTTATGATCTTTCCGTTTTTACAACCGCCGACAGTTTATTAGAGGCTTATGATTACCCTCCGGCATTGGATGAATTTGAAAAAGAACTGATCAATGCACCGGCGTTAAGTGAAGAACAAATTACTTATGCTACCATTCGAGTAGCCATGTTGTATCGAAAACTGTATGATTATGACACTGCCTGGACCATTATCAACCAAGCTGAAACCTTAGTCGATCGATATGTACCAAAAGTTGACCCAATTAGGGCACTGTGCTATCATGAAAAAGGAGAATTATCCGGTTTCATTAAGAAAAATGACATTGCCAAAGAGTACATACAGAAAGCCATTGAGTTAAGAACAAAGATTTTTGGTGATAAATCTTTTATCAGAGCCATCAGCTTGATCGAGATGGGCGAATTGTATTATTATAATCTCTTTGAGGACGAATTAGCCTCCTATTATTTTGAGGAAGCTTTTGAGATCTTCACCAAAACTTCCACCAGCGACAATCATTATCTGGCATTGGCATATTACTATATGGCTGTTGATTATTGGCGAAGATTTGAATTCAAACATGCCATTGCCTTTGCCAATAGTGCCATTCAAATCGAATTAAACTCACCTTATCCGAAAATGAGTTTTATTCCTTTGATCTACAATACCTTATCCAGAATTTCGATTCAGGCTTTGGAAGCTGATGATGCCGTTAAATATGCCAAAAAAGCACTGGAAAGTGTTTTGGAATATGATCCTAATAATGCTACCAATCGAAATTTTTCCATTTATAATCTTGCTATTGCTTATCACCACAATGAGGCTTATGAAGAGGCTATCCAACTATTGGAGAATACATTGGAGGATCTTTACACCAACAAGAAAAAGAATACCTATTACGAAGCTGTTTTCAATTTGCAACTGATCAGAAATTATGCAGCATTGGGCAACAAGAAAAAGGCTGGGGCATTATTGGATAAATGGCTGGTATTTATTAGTGAATATAGCGATCCGTGTAACGAAGAAGCCGTTTTATTTAAAGATATTCTGGCTGAGATCTATGAGAATTTGGGTCAGTATTATAATGCAACTAAGGTATTGGAGTCTGCCATTTATTGTTACAACAATGAGTTACAATCCAATGAATTCCAATATCAAACATTAGCCAATATCTATTTTAAGTTAGCACAGCTTCAAAACGATCATTTCCAAAGTAGAATTGATTATGCAGAAATAAACAGCAATCTTATGAAAGCTGATTCTCTGTATAAATTGAACAAACTGCATAGCAAATGGACTGCTTCCAAATTACAAAAAGGAGAAAACACCAGAGTCTTTTATAATTACGCCATTGATTTTTTATATGCCAAAAATAAAGCTGACAGTATTCAAAATATTGAACAAATCTACCATTACATTGAGAGTAACTATGCTTTTTTGATCTATGAGTCCATCGTAAATGACTTACTGCTTAAAATGAATAATTTATCGGAAGCCGACAAAAAATATATAAAGCAAATTGATAGAGAATATCTGGAATTACAAGGTGCTTTAGAGGT